>JAHZMA010000092.1 GCA_022599575.1 Alphaproteobacteria bacterium
TATGAATGATTTGGTATCAAAATATGGCGATGGCATTAACGATAATCAAAAAATCACCATCAATGGCGATATTATGGCGATTGCCTTTATGGCAAATGCCCAACATTTGATTTATCGTGCCGATATTCTTAAAAAAGTGGGGGCTGATGTGCCAACTTCTTACGAAGAAATGCTAAAAGTGGCGAAGAAAATCCGCAAGCAAGGCATTTTAGAATATCCGATTTCAGGTGCGTATCAAGCGGGTTGGAATTTGGCGCAAGAATTCATAAATATGTATATCGGGCATGGTGCTGAATTTTACAAAGCAGGCACTGCTGAAGTTTCTATCAATAACAAGCAAGGCGTTGCAACCTTGAAAATGTTGAAAGCACTCACCGAATATATGAATCCTGATTATCTCACCCATGATTCAAATGCCGCCGCTGCCGAATGGGAAGCAGGCAATGTGGCACTGATGAATTTCTGGGGGTCGCGCACAGGCGTGTTGATGGATTCTGAAGGTTCGGCGCCGCAAGTTTATCAAAACACTGCCGTTTCTGGACCATTAACTGTTGGCAAAAGCGGTGTTCCTGCAACCACCCTTTGGTGGGATGGCTGGACTGTGGCAAAGAATCTTTCTGATGCAGATGCAAAAGCCACTTTCTTGGCAATGAAACATGGTATTTCATCAGGTTTATTGAACGAAGAAACAATGGGGCAAGCGGTATGGCTGATTGATGGTTACAAACCTGCGCCCGTGAATGAAGGCGTGTTTAAAACCATCAAAGCAGGTGCAAAGCCTTATCCGATGTTACCGCATCATGGGCTTTTACATACAGCATTGGGCAACAATATTGCTGATTACTTGCAAGGCAAAGAAAGTGCAAAACAAACCTTGAAAGATATTGAAGCAGAATATACTGCGGCTGCTAAAGAAAAAGGATTTTTGAAATAAAATAATTAGGAAAAGATGGGCAGGAATATCTCTTGCTCATCTTTTTTATCATGCGGGGTATTTTCTTAAATGAGGCATAAAGATTTTTTATGGTTTGTATTACCAACAATGTTGGCGATGACTCTGTTCATTGCCGCCCCTATCATATCGGTGGTAATACAATCTATGTTTGCACCCCACGAACAAGTTATTATAGAAGTAGAAAATTGCGACCCCTTCGGTTGCACCACGCAAGGCATGGTTGACCAAACTGCCACCCAAAAATTAAATCAAGAAAAGCCATTGGGCAAATTTGTTGGCACCGAAATTTACACCAACCGCAACCATCTGGCTTTTGCCGAAATTGCTGATATATGGCGCAATAGCAATGGTTTTAAAGATTTTTACAAGCAATTACTGAATTTACCATTTTATGGTGCGCTTGCTTTCACCCTCACCTATACGGCAGTGGTAACGCCGCTTGCTTTGATTTTAGGATTTTTTGTCGCTTTCGGGGTTAATGCGATTCCTAGAATGTTTCGTGGCACGATCATTTTTTTCTCGCTATTGCCGATGATTGTTACCCCATTAGTAGGCGCATTGATTTTGTTTTGGATGATTGATTCACGCGGCATTATCGGGCATTTCATTCAATATATGGCTGCTGACCCTAACCTATCACTCAAAGCATCAACGGGGCTTACATGGATGATGCTGATGGTTTATGGCGTTTGGCAAAGCACGCCGCTGGCGTTTATCATTTATTATGCGGGTTTGCAAACCGTGCCAGAAGATGTGCTAGAAAGTGCCATGATTGATGGTGCGAATACATGGCATAAAATCCGTCATGTGATTTTACCGCATTTATTACCGCTTACTCTTTTTATGGCGCTGATAAAAATCATGGATAATTTCAGGGTTTTCGAACCGATTGTTAGCTTTAATGCCGAAGCGCACGCGCAATCGCTCTCTTCTTTTATTTATAGCGATATTAATGGCGAAACGCGTTTATTATCATCAGCGGCGGCAACATCCGTTTTAACCATTCTTGGCGTGGTGATTTTATTAACGCCAATATTAATGAGCAGTTGGAAAAGCTATGGCAAGAAAAAATAAACTCTTATCAAAAAATTCATTATGGTGGGTTGCTGGTGGCTTATTTGTGATTTTATGGCTGATGATTTCCGCTTTTCCATTCATTTGGACAATATGGGGGTCGCTTAAAGTAGAGGGTGATTTTTTCTCTAAAGCAAGCTGGCACTATGCGCTTACAGGCGTGCGCACCATCATTGAAACGGGCGGATTTTTCACATTAGATGGCTATCATGGCGCATGGGTGCAAGAAGAATTTTGGCGTGCTGCCATCAATACATTAATCGTATGTGTCTGTGTGGTAACTATTTCTATCACCATCGGCACATTGGGGGCGTATGCCCTATCGCGTTCTTCCGAAAATTATGCGTTCTGGCTATTATTTGCCGCGCTGGTATTTCGGGCGATGCCTCATATCACATTGGTTTCAGGCTATTTACTGCCATTCTATCAATGGAATCTATGGGGGCATTTAGGCACAAGCATTATTGTGTTGGTGGCGATTAATCAGCCTTTCACCTTGTGGATGCTTACCTCGTTTTTCCGTAACATCCCGCAAGAATTAGATGAAAGCGCGATGGTAGATGGTTGCACAAGATTTCAAGCCTTTTGGCATGTGATTATCCCCGTTATGTGGCCGGGCGTGATAACAACTGCATTATTCTCGTTACTGCTTGCCTATAATGATTTTGCGGTAACGGCTTTATTATTATCAAAAGAAAACCAAACGATGGTGCCGAAAATCGCCAGTTTCTTAGGCACAACTCAAACCAAAGGCAATGTGATGTTTGCGGTGGCAGCAGTTGTTTCTGTTACCATGCCGCTATTTGTGCTTATCATATTTTTCCAACGTAAACTCGTCAGTGGTTTAACCGCAGGCGCAGTAAAAGGATAATTTAGGGGATAGGGGAAACAAGATGAGCGGCACACGCCCACAACAAGCAACATTATCGCGCGATACCGATTTAAGCAAAACCGAAGCAACGCGCACAGTGATTGAAAATATGGTCGATGGGTTGAATGACCATCGCATCAGTGATATTGGTGAATTTTTTGCTGAAAATTTCCGCTGGATGGGCAATTATGGCTGTGGCACAAAGCAGAATTTGCGCGACTTTCAAGAAAATTGGCAGAAACCCTTTCAAGCGGCTTTTCGTGATAAGGTTTGCATTGATGAAGCAAGGCTATATATGGGCGAATGGGCGGCTGCATTTGGCAGGCAAGAAGCTGTGCATCATGGTGAATTTATGGGTATTCCCGCTACAGGCAAAAAAGTAGAAATTCGCTATATGGATTTTTGGCAAGTCAAAGATGGTAAAATCATTGATAATTGGGTGATGGTTGATTTTGCTTATGTGCTGGCACAGCTTGGCACCGATATTTTTAATGGCAAGGGTTGGGAACAATTTGATAATGGCACTGCAACACCGCCCTATCCCTCTCCTAAAATGAAAGATTCATAGTCATGGCAATAACATATCTGAAACAAGGTTTAGCAACGCAAGGCAATGATGATAATAATATCAGCGATGCTAAAGTCAGGCAAATTGTTGAAAATGCGTTAACCGATATTCGTAAACGCGGCGATGATGCCATTCGTGAGATGTCGGAACAATA
>JAHZMA010000093.1 GCA_022599575.1 Alphaproteobacteria bacterium
ACAACAATCAGCTACGAGAATGGTGATACTGACCATACGAAAACACCTATATCTTATGCCCTTTTCGCATGTATTAATGATGATGAGGCAAATCATACTGATGACAGAAATTTTTATTTAGACATTATGAAATTATTGGTTAATGAAAAAACGGATTGGAATGCTAAAGATAGTATTAGTAGTTATTATGGTGGCGGAGAAACATCAACCATTGCAGATACGCTAGAGTGGATAGGCGAGGAAAAAGATAAACCAAAATGTATCGAAGCAGCCGATTATGTCAAAAACCACCTTAAAGAAAATAACATCACAATAACGGAGTAACATGGCTTTTGCGTTTGCTTTTAATCGATGCCGAATGCCTATGCGATGTTAATGTTTCTTTTAGTAGGGGCTTACGCCACTGCATTGTGGATTCCGTGTCTTTTACAATGTGCAATCTCCGATTGCACATTGGTACGGAATGACGAGGGGGCAATCGAGCAAGACTTACTTTGAAAATATATTTTCAAAGTTTAGTCGATGCGGATTGCCTATTCTGCCTCGTATAGGGATTTGACGCAGGCTCAATCACCTCTGTAAGAGAATGCCAAAAAAAAGGGCGGTGATTTTAAATAAAACCACCGCCAGTTTGGAAGTAACATTCGTAATATATTATTTGCCTGAAAACGCCTCGCTAAGAAGCTTTCGCGATAAATTGCTCCTCTTCAGTAGAACCTTTCATGGCGGTGGTGCTGGCATCATCACCTTGCACAATATTCGTCAATGTATCAAAATATTGCGCGCCCACCTCTTGCTGATGTTTGGCAAATGTATAGCCGCGTGATTGCGCTTCTAATTCTGGCCCTTGTATCCGCTCAACATAATGTTTCATGCCCTCGCCACGCGAATAATGATAGGCAAAATCAAACATGTGATACCACATATTATGAATGCCCGCCAAAGTGATGAATTGAAACACATAGCCCATTTCACCCAATTTATCTTGAAATTCTGCGATGGTTTTATCATCAAGATATTTCTTCCAATTAAATGAAGGCGAACAATTATAAGCCAGCAACTGATTAGGATATTCTGCCTTAATCGCTTCAGCAAAAATCCGCGCTTCTTCCAGATTTGGCGTTGCGGTTTCGCACCAAATTAAATCAGCATAGGGGGCATAAGCCAAGCCACGACTAATGGCTTGGTCAAGCCCCGCCCGCACCTGATGAAAGCCCTCTTCGGTGCGCTTGCCTGTTAAAAATGAATGGTCGTAAGGGTCGGAATCCGATGTAATCAGCGCCGCCGCATTGGCATCGGTGCGCGCAATAATCAGCGTTGGCACATCCATCACATCAGCCGCTAACCTTGCCGAAACCAATTTCTGCACAGCTTCGCGCGTTGGCACAATCACTTTACCGCCCATATGACCGCATTTTTTCGCCGATGAAAGCTGGTCTTCAAAATGCACCCCGCCCGTGCCTGCTTCAATCATATGTTTGGTGAGTTCATAAGCATTTAGGATACCGCCAAAACCCGCTTCGGCATCGGCAATGATAGGCAGAAAATAATCAATAAAGCCCTCATCTTGCGTTGTCATGCCTTGTTGCCATTGAATTTCATCAGCACGTTTCAGGGTTTTATTGATGCTACGGATAACTTTCGGCACAGAATCAACGGGATATAAAGATTGGTCAGGATACATACTATCGGCGGTGTTTTGGTCGGCCGCCACTTGCCAGCCCGAAAGATAGAGTGCTTTCATGCCCGCTTTGGCTTGTTGCATCGCCTGCCCACCCGTTAATGTGCCCATCGTATTCACATAGCCTTTATCGGCACCGCCATTGAATAAATGCCATAATTTATCAGCAGCACGGCGCGCAAGACTATGTTCAACCACAACCGAGCCACGCAGCTTGATAACATCTTCTGCCGTATAAGGACGCTTGACATTCTGCCACCTTGATGCGGTTTGCCATTCCTGCTTTAAATCACTAATGGCTCGGTTTTTATCGTAATTTGAAAAATGGGTCATGATGATATTTCTCCTAATCATGCGTTTACCGCATGTGAAAATGCTTGCCGTAAACGCATCAATGCCAAAAGCGTATAAGCGTTACAGGCGCACAATTCACGCACAGTAAAATGGTTTAAACAATAAAAATGATATGAAATGATGTATTTCATCTAGCAAAATCCTAATTGTAATGATTAAATGGTTAAGGATTAAGCTAGATAATAGCGACTGCAACCACTATCGACTTGACAGCGTTGCTCACAATTAATGAATATTTTGATGCAGATATAGCACTAGCATTCCCGCTGGCACAAATATGTGTCGGCTGGCGATAGGCTAAAATGTTGCATTCATAATTCATTAATCATTTCCTTCAAATGATGACAGTTATTTGCCATCTAAATTCACCATAATTTACGCGATTTTTATTGTCAAGTCTTTTTTGCAGGTTTTACTTATTTTTTTTGACTATTGGGATGAAAAATATTTTATGATGATGATATATCGGCGTAACGAAGCTATTCAGCCACAGAGTAGCGATTGACTAAATTGATGAAATCCTATAAACTATTAATGCTAAATGGGCATAAAAACCACCAATGGAATATGGCAATATGAAAAATATGATAAAACGATGCATGATTTGCATCAGTATTTATATCGGCATTGTGCTATCTGGTACCGCGCACATAACAGATGCACAAGCACAATCTTCCAGTAAATTCACCTTTGGTAATGTAGTATATCAAGGTTTGCAATATGACAACCCTGATGATATGAATTATTATTCAAATAAATTATATGGTTCTTTATGGTCATATGAAAAAACCACCAACAAAAATAATAAATGGGGGTTTTCATATGAAGCGCTTGCCACACCAATAAGACGTTACCAAACGGGTAAAACTTGGGCAGACAATGGCGAAGATGCTATCTATCAAGGAACAAAAATAATTGATAATGGCACGATTGGTTTTGCCCGTTATCGTTCCTTAAATTATATTAATACTGTTAAATTATATCTGGCATCTGCGTTATTCCATAGCAAAACAATGACCACATTAGAATATATTAATAACCCTGCGCCAGCCACTGAAACAAAAAGCCATGCAACAGATATTGATTTAGATATTGGTTTGGCCTTTTACCCGATAGAAACATTAGAAGTGCTGGTAAGTTCCAATTATGCAAGCGCCATCGCTGATAGCGATATTGATGATGAAGAGCTAGAATCGGGCTATGAAGGCTATGATATTGATATTGAATATATCATAAAAGGCAAAACAAAATTATCTGTAGGTGCTTATCACGATAATAAAGACCTTGATGCTTCATCTACCAATATTGGAATCAGTGGTAACATTCTGCCATACCTTGCCATTGATGTTGCTTATATATCAAATGGTGATGATTCTTATGGTATTTCATTCGGGCTTCTTGTAGGTTTTTAGGGGATGTATTAGATAATTAACCCAATATATTCTTACCCATCTGCCGTGCCAAATCCACCAAATCAAGATGCACCCAATTTTCGCATATCTGGCTATCATCACAGCGGTAAAAATCCATCACGCGCAAAGTAAGCGCGCGCGCCGCATTGTTGCCACCAATTTTCTCATCTGGCTTTATGCCCAAATAATCATATTGAAATGTCATAGTCATGCTTGGCCAACCCGAAGCGGCTGAATAATAGCCATCGCCAATACGGCAATAATGATTGCCGCCTTTTCTATCGGGGAACGCCATTAAAAAACTGCGGCGATGGTCTTGCACAAACCCCTCCCACCGATGATTGCTACCAATGCCAGTGGGGCCATACCACATCATTTTTTCATGCCATATCCCATCAGTGCCTGTCTGCCCAACTGATGAAAAATCTTGCGGGTTAAACGCGCCTAAATTGGCAAACATTTTTTCCATAATGGCGATGGTGTTTTTGCCATCACCCTTGCGGGGTAAAATACCATCTTGCGTGGCAGGGGCAGGGAAAATGATCTCGCTGCCTTGCAGAGGGAACGGATTTTTTCCGCATTGCGCCAATAGGTTTGGCAAATCCAGTAGAATTTTTGCTTCGATAATCTCATCATTCTCGATGCGATAAAATTCGCCCGAACGCAAAAACATGACATGATTATCATGCGCTGCAATGTTAAGAAAATCTCCAGAAAAATTATTACAAAAATTACCAACATAATGGGTAACTGATGCTACCCAATAGTTACTATTATCACTGGCTCTATCGCGAATATTCTCGCCACCAATGAACAACACATCACGCCTGTAACAGTTGGGGAAAGCATGAAGCAAGGGCTGATAGAATTTTTCTATAATGGTATCTTTGCCCGAAATCCTATCAAAGGGCGCACAACAATCATAGATAGCATCTTGCGCCAATGCGCTATAATCGCCCTCAATCAGGGCATGGATTTTTGGATATATTTTATCGCGCATTATTATTCTCTTTGGTATTATCTTTCACAAAACTTTACTTTTACCGCATCTTATACTATGTTATGATTAATTTGCAAATAATATTGAGCGCATAAGGGATATGGCACAGATTAGATTAAATCATGTTACCAAAAAATGGAATGACTTTATTGCCGTTGATGATTTTCATTTAGACATTAATGATAAAGAATTTTTGGTGCTATTAGGGCCTTCTGGCTGTGGCAAAACCACCACCATGCGAATGGTTGCAGGGCTTGAAACCCCTAGCACGGGCGAGATTTGGATTGGTGATAGGTTGGTCAATAACATTGCCCCCAAAGACCGCGATGTGGCGATGGTATTTCAAGGCTATGGGCTTTACCCGAATATGTCAGTCTATGAAAATGTCCGTTTCCCCCTAAAAGTACGGAAAATTGATGAAAGCACGCAGCATACCCGCGTGATGCGCGCCATTGATATGGTAGAACTTGAACCTTTCCTAAAGCGCAAACCTGCCGAACTTTCTGGTGGACAAAGGCAACGCGTTGCCCTTGCCCGTGCCATTGTGCGCGAACCAACCGTGTTCTTAATGGATGAACCACTATCAAATTTAGATGCCAAATTGCGCGTTTCCACCCGCGCCCAGATTAAAAATCTGCAATATGAACTTGCCACCACCACCATCTATGTGACCCATGACCAAGTGGAAGCGATGACTCTTGCCGATAGGGTTGTGGTGATGAATCAGGGTGTCATTCAGCAAATTGGCGCACCCACCGATATTTACGATAAGCCACAAAATACTTTTGTGGCAGGCTTTGTTGGCGCACCAGCGATGAATTTGGTAGAAGGCGAGATTAAGAACGGCACATTTAGCGCTGATAATATCTCTGTGAAAGGCTTGAAAGCAATCGATGGCTTAGTAACATTAGGCTTCCGTGCCGAAGATGCGATTCTTGGCGCTGTCGGGAAAGGTGGCGGTAAAGGTGGCGATAGTATCGTCGCGCCTATCTATACAGTAGAACAATTAGGCGATGCGATTATGCTAACGCTGAAAGTGGGCAATAGTCTGGTATCGGTGAAAACAGCAAAAGATGTAAAAGTTAAAATAGGTGAACAGGTGAAAATATCTGTGCCTAACAAAATTTGTCATTTGTTTGATAGGCAAACAGGGGCAAAAATCATAATATGATGCTCGTATCATATCATGCTATCCATTAATTAAGGAGAAAAATAATGAGACTATTTTTAAAACTACTTGTAGGAAGTGCATTATTCATATTGCCTAGCCTAGCACAAGCCGCTGATTGTGGCTTTAGCGAGGGTAGAGTAAGCATTGTAGGCAATGAATTTCCTGCCATTCATTCCGTTGCCAATCGGGCAAAAACATGTGAAACATCACCAGCTATTAAAGCGAATTTAACGGCTGACCACCAAAAAATCAATGTTGATGGTATGAAATCTAACCCAGCATCTTATACCACT
>JAHZMA010000008.1 GCA_022599575.1 Alphaproteobacteria bacterium
TGGGGCGATTTCAGGACACCCCGGCACTGGTAAAACATTCACCGCCATTCAGTTAATAATTATGTTTAACGCGGTGCATATTGAATTATGCCCATTTTTCACGCGCAAGAGTTTCTTTGAGATTTTAGTGAAAGAGATGGGGTTAATCCCTGCAAAAACTATCCCTGCGCTGGCAATGCAGGTGATTAATTTCTTAAATTCTAGTGGTAACGCACCATCAATTATTTTGATTGATGAAGCGCATTTGGTGCTGAGTATTAACCGTTTATTGCTTGATGATATTCGCAAGATTTATGATATGACGGGTGTGCCGATTTTGCTGATGGGCGAGGAGGCATTGCCGCAAAATATTCAAGAATTTGCGAATTTTGCCGACCGCGTTTTAGAATATCGACAAGTGCCACCGCTTGCCAAGCATGAATTTGATGTTTTAATTCAAATTTATGCGCCCAATATTGCTATCAGCAAGGAGTTACAAGATAAGATATTTGACCATGCCAAAGGCATCGTGCGGCGGGCATCTACCATGCTGAATGCAGTATTGAATTACGCGGTTGATAAAGGCGTTAAAGATGTTGGCATTGATGCATGGCAAGAATTACCCATCATAGGGCAACTGCCTGCCTATCGTAATCTTAAAGATTTCGGAAGCGCAAGCTAATGAGTGGCGATTTAAAAGCTAGGGCGCGGATTGGTGGTGCGAATGTTCACACCACCATTATGATGCTGACCAATGGCGGCGCTGATAAAAAGATGCTGTTCAGCAGAGGCTGTTTAATGGCATTAGGCACTGCTTCGGCAGATGATGTCGCTGAATATGTTACGCGTTATAAACGGGCGGGATTCATTAAAGAGGTTGGTTTTTATACCGCGCAAAGGCGTTTTTTCTATCGTGTTACTAACAGCTTCCCCGCCGATGCACCAAAGTTGAAGCGTGATGGCAAGCCCGCCACGCATAAGCAGGTGTATCAGCAAATATGGGTGGCGGTGCGTAAATTGAAAAAATTTACGCTTACCGAATTGGTCGCATCGGTAGATGGTATCCCTAAAAGCACTATTCAAACATTTTTATAAAATTTAAAACAATCAGGGCTAGTTGAATTTAACAGCAAATGGGTGTTGAAGCGGGATATTGGCCCGCTTGCACCGCAAAAAGTTAACGGAAAATCCAGCTATGACCCCAATAATGATAAGGAGATAAGTTAATGGAACGAGGTTTTCAACGAGGAAGCGGCAAGAACCGCGAGGCAGGGCAATCACTGGCAAAAGTTAAGGAGTGTTGGGGTGTTGCTAAAGAACTCGATGCTAGTATTAAGCACAGCGGGGGGTTGTTAGGGGGGCAATCTAGGCAAATCTTATTCGCAAAATATATTTTGCGAATTTTAGATTTACCCGATTGCCTATTCTGACTCATATTGAGCAAGCGCGCATCGAGAAGTTGCGCCGTCCCCCCCTTGATACTATGGAAGGAATAAAGACAAATACAGCCTTTGTGTTGCCCTCCAAAATACACCCTCGCTCGTCATTCCGTGCCAATGTGCAATCGGGGATTGCACATTGTAAGAGACACGGAATCCACAATGCAGGGGCGTAAGCTCCTACCGAAAAAGACGGAATCACAAAGTTTGTGTTATCGCTTTCTGCCAATCTTAACATTGCCCCACAAGCTTCATCAAGCGGCAACATATACGGGATATATGGTTTTAATTCATTCATCAGCTATTCCATAATGCAGGCGCCAGTAAGGATAGAGCATCTAAAGGCGGTTGTTCTACATTTTTATATTTTTTATGAAGTGTTAGCATTGCTCGTATCTGTTATATCAATAATTTCTCTATTAACTGTCTTGCCATTTTCAGTGACATTGAATTTTATTTTAAATATTTTAGCTTTATTATCGAAAGCAGAATGAATGTTTTTGTTTTGCTCTTGTATATCAGTAAACACGTTGTTTTTACCATAAGATGCAATAACTAATGTCCCATCTTTTATGTTCTCTATTGTTAACATGCTTTCTTTAATATTAACGTGAATAATATAATAATCACCTTCTACAAAATAACTCTCAGTATCGGTAGATTCCGATGTTTTACTTCGCTTACTTACTTCTTTTTTAATTTCTTTTAGTTCTGCTTTAGAAAAACTATCTCCATTTATTTCAATCTTTTCATCAATATTGATAAAGTTACTTAGCTGCTCTTCATTATGATTTTCATATATTTCTGATAAAGGTTGATTTTCTGATTTTATTTTTGATAGGGCATCACGATATATGTTTTCTTTTTCCTTTATTCTTAATTTCTCTTTTTCCAGTTCCAACATTTCCATCTCTACTTCCGATTCCAATTTCAACCTTTCTCGCTCTAATTCAAATCTATTTTGAGAATAATTAGAAAACCCCCAAAAACTAAATACCATTGCCAAAACAACTATCAGTGTGTGTTTTCTATCTTTTTCTGGTATCATTTTTAATAATCCTTTAAATACCTTTGCTAAATCTTTTGTTTCTGTGATTGTTGACCCATTGCTAATTTTAAATGGTATCTCTAACTTTGATTTGTTTGCAGCTGATAGCTTTCTAATATCTGCATGACCACACATACACAATGCAGCTATACGATATATTGCAAATTGAAAATCTATTATAACTTGAGCTACTGGTGCATTTATGCTTTGTTCATATTTATCAAACTTTATTTGAAAATAAAAATCATCATCACCAAATTTTTCTAACAAACTTAATGGGTTATCCATTTTATCATCTAAAAATGCTTGTAATATTTCAACTACATTTTTTTCCACCGATACTGATACCACCTTACTCCCCCTCTCCACAAAACCCCTCATGCGGTTTTATGTTTTATTGGTTGCATATATTTAATTGTGTAACCGAACTGTGGTTTGCTGTCAATATGATTGCTGTTTTGTCGTTTGGTTATGCAGGTGTTGGAGTAAGTGCAGTATTTTCGGTGGCGAGGTAAACCTCGCCCCTTGTGGATTCCGTGTCTTTTACAATGTGCAATCACTGATTGCACATTGGCACGGAATGACGAGGGTGTGGTGCGCTAACTGCTAAAATAAAGCAAGAGGGAAAGACGAGGGTGTGGTGTGTTGCGGGTCTGTAACACAAAGGCGGTGCGTGTTGTTAGTTTCGTCAATGCTAACATCTAGCGTGTCTTGATACATTATTATGCGGGGGCTTTGCGGCTTGGCTTCTCGATGACGAGGGCAAGCCCGCCATCTTGCCAAGACGCCCCCGCACCCCCCCGCTGTTACTTAAAACTGGTGGTGGAGTAGGCCTTAATAATTCCACCGCCATACTCAAAACTATGGTGGTGTGAGTCTCTTGTTGCTCAATAAGAGTCAGAATAGGCAATATACTCACTATAAAAACCATGTTTTCCCGTAAAATAATGTAACAAACGATGTTTAATTTGCACTAAAAACATGATAGTATGCTATTATGAATTTGTGACAAGATATTTTTGATAATATATTTTTAATGGAGCTTTACAATGAAAAAAATTTTAACCTTAATCATGGGAGCTATCATGCTTAACGGATGTTCGCATTCTCTGCTACATTACAATCATACCACGCCTGAATTGGATTTTCAGGAATTTTTTGATGGCGACATCAAAGGCTGGGGGTTTGTGCAAGATTGGCGCGGACGCGTTGTTTCGCGATTTGATGTAACCATGCGTGGCACATGGGATGGCAATGAAGGCACATTAGACGAGCATTTTGCCTATTATAATAACAAAATTCACGATAGAGAATGGCGCATTGTCAAGCAATCCGATGGCACATATATAGGATATGCCGATGATGTGGTTGGCCCCGCAAAAGGCGAATTTTTAGGCATAGCTGGTAATTGGAATTATTTGATTGATATTGAAATCAATGGTAAAATGCGTCGGTTAAGATTCAAAGATTGGATGTGGCAAATGAATGATGATGTTGTCATCAACCGTGCTTATATCAAAAAATTCGGCTTTAAGGTGGCTGAGCTAACATTATTCATGCAAAAAGAGTAATCATAATATGCTCTTTGCGGGCAAAAAAATATGGATAATCGGCGCCAGTAGTGGCATCGGCATGGCATTGGCGCATCAGCTTGCCGCGCAAGGGGCGCTACTTGCCCTATCGGCACGGCGCGAGGCACAATTAAACGCGTTATTGCAGGAATTAGGTGACAATAATTATAATCAGCAAAATCACATTACCAAAAAGCATCTTATATGCCCGCTTGATGTGGCGAAAGCAGATAAAATCGCCAATGCCGCAGGCAGCATTATCGCGCATTTTGAATCATTGGATAGTGTGATATTTTTGCCCGCGATTTACAGCACTGACGAGGCGGAGAAGAAATCATTAGCGCATATCAATCAAGCGATAGATATTAATCTACGCAGTGTGTTTTATGTGCTAGATGCGGTATTGCCACAATTTGAACAGCAAAAATCAGGGCAATTGATTTTATGTTCTTCGGTTGCAGGCTATAAAGGTTTACCGAATGGGCAACCCTATTGCGCTACCAAAGCGGCGTTGCTGAATTTAGCAGAATCGCTGAAAATAGATTTAGAGCCGAAAAATATTGATGTTAAGGTGATAACACCGGGCTTTGTTAAAACCGAACTCACCGATAAGAATAATTTCAAAATGCCGATGTTAATAACACCTGTCGAAGCGGCGACACATATCATCAAAGGCATGGGGACAAAAAAATTTGAGATTCACTTCCCAAAAAAATTCACCCTCATCATGAAATTGATCAATCTATTGCCCTATGGGCTCTATTTTGCCTTGATGCGCTCTATCAAGAAAAAAATGAGCAACAAAGCGTAATCAGAAAAACATATCATTATTAATATGATGGGGTGCAGTGGCACCTCATTTTTTTGATCAGTTTTTGGTCAGTTTTTTTGACTTTGCCCCCCGCTTCGTCATCACTAATATCATGGCGCAGTAAAAATACTAAAATTACTAAAAAAATATTAAAAAAAGTAATTTTTTGCTTGACTCTTCTCAATAATATTTCTATATATTAATAAATAGCTTATTTTATATTGTTAAATTATTTATTTTGATAAATATTGCATATAAGCTTTATCATTTTTTAAAGGAGAAAAATTATGAGACAATTACTATTTTCAATGATAACATTACTAATGTTTGCTGTTGCGCTAACAGCTTGTGGCGGTAGCAGCAGTGGCAGTGTTGCTAACAACAATAATATTGCTGCCGACGACCCTTTTGCCGATGATGTCAATGATGGGATTGGCGGCGCTGGTGGCAATGCCGATGATGATATATTTGGCAACGATGATGCCGTGAATGACGATGATGTCAATGATGGGATTGGCGGCGTTGGTGGCAATGCCGATGACGATGCCGTGAATGACGATGATGTTAATGACGGGATTGGCGGTGTTGGTGACAATTCTGATGACGATGCCGTGAATGATGATGCCGTGAATGACGATGATGCCGATGATGGTGTTGGCGGTGTTGGTGGCGCAAATGACGATGCCGTGAATGACGATAACGTTAATGACGGGATTGGCGGCGTTGGTGGCAATTCCGATGATGATGCCGTGAATGACGATGATGCCGTGAATGACGATGACGTTATTGTGCAAGACCCTTTTGAACCCAGCAATATCACTGTTTTTAACTCACTCAACACGCTTGATGCAAATGCACCACAGCCCAGCATGACTGATAAAGATGGCAATGAGGTTGATTATGATTCGCTGACTGCTGTCTCGGAATATACTCATGAAAATGATTATGAACAAGAAGATCAGTTTTTAACAGTAACATTGCAAGGCATGTCGGTTATCAGCAATGATAGCACTGATTATGAACGCGAAAATACTGAAACTCTATGGGGTGATAGCGATAATCTTAAAGTTGATAGGCAAATCCAACTATCGCGAATCACCTCACCCGCTGTTAAAATCCAATTTAGTGAATATGGTCATATCTGGGGCGTAACCGCTCATCTTAATGGCAAAGATTATGTGTCGGATAGTGATAACATCACCGAAAATACCGAAACCAAATTCAGCGCAAGCATCGCTGATGCTGATGAAGGTGCCACCACATTGATTGAGCTTGATAGAAGTGCAGATTTCTTTGGTTTTGATTCTGATTATATGGCTTATATCAGCTGGGGCCTAGCCAAAACTGCCGATTTAAGTGAAACAAACACCGAAAATACAGCATCGGCCTACGATAATGCGGGCATGATGATTGCGGGTATCGACACTGATAATGCCACACTTCCTAGCAATGGCACAGTCGGTTTTACAGGCAAAGGCAAAGGCACTTATGGCAGTTTAGGCGAAGATAATGTTATAGCAAGCTATAATACGATATTTGATGCAACGGCCAATGTTGATTTTTCTGCCCGTAATGTGGTGGTAACCACCAGTAACACAGCTTGCACAGGCGTGTGCGAGGGTATTACCGTTGCGGATTATCTTGATTTTAGCACAGATGCTTTAAGCTTTGCCAATGATACCAATGCTACCAGCGGCGCTGTAACGCTTGATGACACCCTAACAGGCACGCTTGATGCAAGATTTTACGGCACAAGCGCATGGGAATTTGGTGGCACATTTGCGCTAACCGATAGCACTGAAACCAATCGGCGCTACTATTATGGTGCGTTTGGGGCGAAACGTGATGATGTCATTGATTCTGTTGCGCGCAATGATGATGCGATTATATCGCCAATCATGGTAACGCTTCCTGATGATGTTACCACCCCTAACATTCCTGTTAATCCTAACACAAACCTGCCTTATACTGCGATTGATCAGGTTGCCAATGGTTTTGAAACCATCGTGATGGATGCAACTGCCGCCTATGGTGATGATAGCACTTCATATACGCGTCTCGCAAATGTGCAATGGAGTGATGAGCAATATGATAGTCAACGCATAACCAGTATCGCAAGGCTTGATGGTGCTGTCGCATCGATTGGCTTTAATGATAAAGCGGACATGTCAGAAGTAACAATCTATGTGAATGACAACAGCTATACTGCCACCAGCAGCGATTCTAATTCCATTAGCTTTTCGGGCGATATGGTAGCAGGCGCGCCTGCTGATGCTGATAATGCCACCATCAATGTGGAACGCGGCACTGATTGGTTTGGCTTTAATTCACAATATATGGCATCTATCAGCTGGCATCTTGATCATCAGGCAGATTTAACTGATGATAATACTGCCCTCAAAGATATAGATTATAACATTGATGGCATGATGATTGCGGGCATTGAAACAGATGCGGGCGATATTCATCAGGTTGGTAAAACTGTCTTTACTGGTAAAGGGCGTGGCTATTTTGATAGCAGCAGTGGCAGTCGCTTAACAACCACATTTACCATGAACACTCATGTTGATTTTGCACAAAAAACACTATCGCTTGAAACGAAAGATAGTAAATTATGTAATAATGAAAATTTCACGGGCTGTGTTGGTAATCTTGGGATTGATTTTGAAACTGTGAAACCTATCAGCTATCAAAATGATCAAAATCAAACCATTAATAATATTAGCGGTGCGATTATTGGCAAGCTTCTTACTGAGCTTACTGGCTTTGTTGATACCCGTTTCTATGGCGAAAACAGCAATGAATTTGGTGGCACATTTGCGATGAGTGATGGTGTTAATCAATATTATGGCGCATTCGGCACTAAAGCTGGTTATGTTATGTTAAGCAACACGCTTGCAACCATCTATGCTGATACGCCAGTAACATTTAACGCCAATAGCCTCAGCAGTTTTGATGATGCAAATCGCAACGACACCAGCGATAATGCCTTAACAGCAAATGCTGTGCAGATAACTATCAGTAATGATAATGAAACACAAACCATTGATGAAATTATCGGTGCGGTGGCTGAAATTGATTATGATACTGATGGCGATTTTGCTGATAGTGGCTTTAGTTTTTATTTTGCGGATAAAAAATATGAAGTTACTGCGGGCACAGGCGATGCCGATACTCTTGAAGCCACAACTATTACCAGCAGTGATGATGATACCCCACCCTTATTGACACTCGATAAAAGTAATGATGCTTTTGGCATCAGCACAAAATATATGGCGTCACTCTATTGGATTGGTTCTTTCAATGAAATTGGGTTCAGTCAAGGTTATGCTGTTACTGGTTTTGCAACTGATGGTGCTGATATTCCTACCATTGCAGGCGATATCACATTCACGGGCAAAGGGCGAGGCGTCTATTATTATGGTGATTTTGATAGTTATGAAACTCAATTTTCTGTCAAAGCAGATATTAATTTTGCTGATAGAACTGTTGCTTTGCGTGGCTCAGATAGTGATTTTGATGATTTAGATTTCAATGCTTCGTTAAGCTATCAAGCTGGCGTTAATAATATCATTGGCACGATTGAAACTGACCCGATTGATGGCGATGACTATGATTTCAAACAATTATCGGGCACTGCTGAAGCTAAATTTTACGGCACAGGCGATGATGCAGCAACAGAAATAGGCGGCACATTTTCTATGCAAAATGATGAGGCGAGCTATATCGGCTATTTCGGCGTAAAATTACCGACACCTTAAACTTGCAATACGCCCCTTATCCCTCCGCTAATATGAGTATAGTGGAGGGGGTGCGGGGGGCGTCTTGGCAAGGTGAGCGGCTTTTGCCTTGCTCACCTTGAAGCCAAGCCGCAAAGCCCCCGCATATATTAAAGCCCCAATTATTAAATTGGGGCTTTTCTTATTACCGATTGCCTATTCTAACTCTTACTAACAATAGTTGACATGATATTGTTATTCCTATCACATTGCTTTTATTTGGGTGAGCAGTTATCATACCTCAATCAATTTTCTATAAATATATTACGAAACATTGATGTTGCGCCATGAGTGCTCCTAACGCGCTGAAACCAATCTTGATAATCAAAAATCATTGATGGTATATTCTCTGATACAGCCACCTTTACTTCCCCTGATACTTCGTTATCTATGATTAGATTACTATAGCAAGCAGTCAGTGCCTGATTTCTATCCAATACACCGATTTGTTGCTGAAATTTTGTTTCGTTGATATAGTAATCATCATCGGCGATAAATGGTTTTGCAACATAAATTGGTGGGTTGTTTGTCAATCAATGCTCTCCAACACCGCAAGCCCAAAACCATTTTGCCCGAAACCATTGCCATTATAATACATATAGTAATCTTGACCAATTTTTATCACATTGCCATAGCATATCATCTTGCTATCCCAGCCTTGTTCTGATTTTGCAATGCCCGCATTTTTATCATCACGCACCCAATTTTTACCATCTGGTGATGAGGCATAGCCAATTTGATAACTACCTTTGCCATCACGATAATCCACAGAATCGCGATAAGAAAACCACATATGGTAAGTGTTGTTATGTTTGATGACTGATGATTTACCTAATGCCTCATTAGGATGGTTGCAAGCAATACAGGTTTGATCGGAATATTGCCAATCTATGCCATTATCGGATTCTGCATACCGGATTTCGTATTGCGGTTCGTATTGGTTATCCACTTTTAGCCAAGAAGTGCCAGCAGAATACCACATTTTCCAATCATTGTCCTCCCTTATGATATTAGGGCCAGTAACAATGTAATGATTATATTTATTGCGCCCTATAATCGGACCTTCATAAGCACGCGTGAAATTATCACCACCATCACTGCTTATTGCTAAACCAATGCTGACATAGAAAGAGGTTAATGCCGTTTTATTATAACCAATATAATAGAGATAAATTTTATTATTAACATGACAGGCATAAGAAGGCACCACGCCTGCATCATCAAATGTACCAGGCTTACCCAAATCCATTAAAGGCTGTTGTGACATATTTATCATTTTTGTAAGATTATCGATATGGTAATCGGCATATATAGGAAATGAAAGAATATTCTCATCCCTTGTTGAAAAAAACACTCGCACATAATTACCACATAACAAAGCGGTTGTTTTGGTGGCATGTGTTTTAGACCACTCAGGAATATGAGATGTATCAAAAACGCGTCCTAATTTTTTCCATTTTGGCATTGACTAATCCTTTGTATTTTTTAATAGGTAAAAGAAAGTGGTGTAAAAAAAGAAAAACTTGATGGTGAATAATGTTTTTCGATAATTTCAAACGGCAATAATGGTAAGCTCTTAAAAGATTCTGCATCGCAATAATCACTATCCACCGTAAAGACAATAATTTCATAATCGCTATCATGGGTTAAATAATGATAAGCGACTTCGGCAAAATGTCCGTTACCAAATAACACACATTTCTTATGTTTATTTATTTTATTCATTCAACAAAACCTCTAACATGCTTTTTCTAACATAATGTTCAGTCTCAATCAATTTTTTTATAAATATCAGTGATATTAAAAAATTTATAAAACCGAATCTTAAAGTAAAGTAAACCAATAAAATTTGGTATCGCATATAGCCATGTATATAAAAACCAGAATGGTTTAACAATGATGTAATCAATTTGCGTCCGCACCAATATTTTCAACAATAATCTATTCCTCCGAGTATCTTTCGATATTCCTTTATTGTTAAAATCATGCTCCATCAGCAACCA
>JAHZMA010000094.1 GCA_022599575.1 Alphaproteobacteria bacterium
CTTAATGTGCCGCTATCTTCGGCATGATAATCGGCAGAAAGCGCGTTGATGTTATGCTCGGCTTGCAGCATATGGTCTATTTCGTGCAAAATCTGTTGCCCGAATGGCGTTAGCCCATCAAGCCGTTTGCCGTTGCGGTAAAAAATATTCTGCTTTAGCTCGGCTTCAAGCTGTTGCAAACGCCTGCTTAATGCCGATTGCGCGATATGTAATTGCTGTGCCGCAAGCGATATATTACCGCCATTTTCAACCAGCAATTTGATGAGTCTGATTTGAACGAGATTCAATTTGGTTTCTCCTGTTACTTTTATTCTAGCGAATTATGAGATAGAAAACAAAGTTTTTATGACTTTGATATTGAGTCATCCTGACACGCACGATTTTAGTATTGAGTAGGGCGGGGGGTTGTTAAGGGGGTTGCAACAAGGCGGGTGTCCTACGGACAAAACCCGCCGAGAAGTTGCGCCGCACCCCCCTTGATACTATGAAACATATTGATACTTACACCGCCCTTGTGTTAAGTATGGTGAGGAATAAGGAGATTAAATTATGGTGAGAAAAGATATTGATAGAAATATTAGGTTTATTATTTTTGCCATTAAGCAAGAGCAAAAAGCTGAAGCGTTTGGTTTTACTAGAAATGAATGTTGTCGTAATTTAAAAATTGCATTGCATCAATATTGGCAAAATAAAACGATGGGCTTGCATGGGCAATCCCAAAAGAAAAATATGATACGAAGTAAAAAGGCAGTTGGTTTATCAACAACAGAATGTATTGTCGAACATGTTGTGCCTCAAATGGTAATTGTTAATAAGTTGATGGAGTTACGAGAATTAGAAGTTAATATAGTTGAAAAGATTCTCCGTGATTGGTATCGCGTTTGTCTTATCACAAAAGAAGAAGATAGTCTCTTAAGAAGCAATGGGTTAAGGTCTGTGATGCCTGATGGCTGGGATGGTAAAAATGTTTGGGCGCGATATGAAAAAGTAGGAATCGAATTACCTTAAAACTCTTGTAAAGTTAAAAGATAAGAATCCAGAAACAATAGAACGCAAAACACAAGCATTGCATTTGTTGCTAATAGCTTTCATAATATCAAGGGGGGGGGTGCGGTGTTTCCCATTAATTTATGGGGGGCGCGAATTCACTTCTCGATGGCGAGGACGGGACCCAACATTTTTTGCAAAGCAAAAAATGTTGGGAACCCGAGACAAGCCCGCCATCTTGCGAATGCCCCCCATACCCCCCGCTGTGTTTAATACTAAAATCGCGCATTTTTTGCCATAATCAATACAACCATCATCTAACCTCATTCATCACTCTTGACACTCATCACAATAAAAGCTTGCGCGGTTTTGCTGTATAATCTTGCGGATAGTGCCTTTAGCGCAGTTTTTGCATTTTGTATCAGCTTGCCCATAAGCATTCCATTGATGCTGGAAATAGCCCAAACTTCCTTCGGGGGCAGTGAAATCCGAAAAGCTAGACCCGCCTGCTTCAATTGCTTCTGCTAACACCGATATAATGGCATCTGTTAATAATTGCCATTGTGGTTTTGTTAGGCTGCCCGCGCTTCGTTGCGGGTGGATATGGGCGCGCCATAATGCCTCGCTACAATAGATATTGCCCATGCCCGCAATATTGCCTTGTTCCATCAAAAAAGCCTTGATAGTGGCGTTACGATTTTTCGCGCGATTCATCAGCATATTGGACATCGGCATATCAGCATCAATCTTATCCGCAATCGGGTCGCGCCCTAATTTTTGCAAAAAGCGATTATCATTTGCTTTATCAGCGTCAAACAAATCCATAAAGCCAAAGCGGCGAGGGTCGTGATAGCATAGATACAGTGCTTGCTTTTTGGCATTGCTGAAACTAACAAAGAGATGGCTATGTTTTTCGGGAAAATCATTATTGGTGTGGCGTAAAATCAATTTGCCAGACATACCAAAATGAATCAGCCATATCAGCCTATCATCAAGCGTGAGTAGTAAATATTTGCCATGCCGTTTATAAGTGGTGATATGGCAACCAGTGATACGTTTGGTGAAATTATCGGGGAAAGGGAAGCGTAAATCTGCCCGTGTGATGTTGCTTGCGGTAATACAAGGCTTTGCGCCTAAAAAGCTTTTAAGCCCTAGCCTGATGGTTTCAATTTCGGGTAATTCTGGCAATCTTTATTGCCTCATCATAAACCTAATGCTTCACGATACAGCGCGATAATCTCATCAGTCTGTGCCAAATCGCTTTTATCCATTTTGCGTAACTTAACGATTTGTCGCAAGATTTTTACCTCAAACCCCATACCGCGCGCTTCGGCGTAGACGGTGCTAATATCTTCGGCAATAGATTGACGCTCTTCTTCCAAACGTTCAACGCGTTCAACAATTCCTTGTAATTTTTCAGGCATAAAGGGGCGTGCTTCAATCATTTTATCCTCCGTCATAATGATTCGCTATTACTAGCATATCATCATGATTATTGGCAAGTGCTGTGGGTGTGTTTATTTAAGAATTGCACATTGTTACAATATCCATTATGATACTGCTACGCGCTAGTGATAGGCGTAAAATCGGGGCGGAATTGATGTAAATTTCTTTTTTGAGTCGATGATTGCATGAATGATTGCACAATTATAATATATGATGGCAGAACATATGATTGCTGATTTTCCACATCAGCCAGTTTTGCTAGAGCGGGTGCTAGAATATCTGCCTATAGGCGAAAACCTGCAAGTGATGGATGCCACTTATGGCGATGGGCATTATAGCAATGCGTTATTGCAAAAGGGCGCGACTGTGTATGCGTTTGATAAAGACCCCGAAGCGATTACGAAAGGGCAAAAACAAGCTAGGCCAAAATTACATTTATTTCAGGCTGATTTTGCTGATTGCGCCTTTCATCTGCATGAAGCGGGTTGCACCGCACTAGATGCGATGATTTTTGATTTAGGCGTTTCATCGCGTCAGCTTGATGATGCGGCGCGTGGCTTTTCGTTTCGCCATGATGGCGTGCTAGATATGCGAATGGCAAAACAGGGCAAGACGGCGGCGGATATTATTAATAGTTACGATATGGGTCAGTTGGCGCGGATGTTATCACGCGGTGGCGAGCAAAAATTCGCGCGCCTGATTGCCAAAACAATCGTAAGAACGCGCGAGCAAGCAATGATTGAACGCACCAAACAGCTTGCCGATATTATCAGTAACGCCATTCCCAGACATTTGCAAAAGCGCGAGATTCACCCCGCGACTTTGGCATTTCAAGCGATTCGAATTGAGGTGAATCAAGAATTTTCGGCGATTGATAACGCGCTTAAAGCGGCTGATAATTTGTTACGCAAAGGTGGCAGGCTGATAGTGGTGGGTTTTCATTCGCTAGAAGATAGAATCATCATGCGGCATCTCAGGCGCGAACAGGGGGTATCGCGGCATATGCCAGAGCGCGAGATAGAACATGATTATCGGGTGCTGACCAAAAAAGCCATCACGCCAAGCGATGATGAGATACAGAAAAACCCACGGGCGCGTTCGGCAAAAATGCGGGTGGCAGAAAAATGTTAAACCGTCTCAATTATTTTTTTGTGGTTTGTTTGCTATGTTCGGGGCTAGGGCTGTTGCTGGTATTGCTCACCAATAACCGTGCCGTTAATCAGTTGCAACAGCAAATCGCCCGTTACGAGCTGGAAATTGCCCGCGAAGAAGAAAAAATCCATAATTTACAGGCTGAAATCGCGCATCTTTCGCATCCTGACCGCATTACGCGTTTGGTAAAGCAATATCTGCCAGATTTGCAGATAAGCAATGTTGAAACACTTTATGTGCCTGAAAATAAAGAGGGCGGGAAAAATGCCCAGAAAAATACCCAGAAAAAGGGTGGTCTAACATGGCGGTATAAGGGTGAAAACTTACCATCATCACGATTATTTGAAGATGTTGAACGCGCAACAAGAAAACAACCAATACATCAGGAAGGGCAGGAATGATGAAAACACCGACCCTGATTGAAAATATCACGCAAGTTTGGCAAATGGCTTTGGCGTATTTTTCGCGTCTTGATGTTAAAATCAATAAAAGCCTCAAGCGCGATATTGATGATAGTAAACAGCAAAAAATTGAAACAATGGGCTTAAGCGATGAAAGCCAGATTAGTAAATTACTACAAACAGTTACCACCCAGCCCAAACGTGGTAGTGGTGCTTATTATTACCGTATGTTAGAAATTTGCCGCGCACGTATTTTGTTGATATGGGGGTTGATGGCTATCATATTTATCAGCTTAATGTTACGCACAATCGCTCTGCCGTTTACCGAAACGCGTCTCGCGGTGGGTAATAACGTTAGCAGCACTGCCAGACCAGCATTGCGTTCGGATATTGTGGATAGAAATGGCAATATTTTGGTGAGTTCAGCGATTGTTAAAAGCCTGAATGCCGATGTTACTTTAATGCGCCGTGCCAATGTTGATTTTGCCGATGCAGCATCACGCTTGGCAACATTATTGCCAGTGATTGACCAAGAAAATTTGCTTGATAAATTTAATCGGTTAGCGCATTTTCCCATTATTCAAAGGCTAACGCCCGAACAGGTTTGGCAGGTGCGTCAGCTAGGCATACCCGGTATTTATACCTTGCGCGAAGAAGGTAGAATTTATCCTTATGGCGATTTAATGGCGCATGTGGTGGGGTTTGTGGATAATAACAATGTTGGGCAGAGTGGCATTGAATTGCGCTTTAATTCACTTTTGAGTAAGGGTGAAGCACCTTTTGCTTTATCGGTTGATGTGCGTATGCAATATATTTTGGCAGAAGCATTGCAAAAAGTGTTTGATACCCAGAATGCTAAATCGGCATGTGGGTTGGTGATGTCGCTCAAATCATCAGAAATATTGGCGATGACCTCGTTCCCTACATTTAATCCGCATCAAATTAGCAAAATCACCAATGATAAATATTTTAATTGCACCACACAATCGGTTTATGAATTAGGCTCAACCATGAAGCTGATTAATGCCGCTTTGGGGTTAGAGATGGGCACTGCCACATTAGATACGGTGTATGATACCACCCGTCCGATTAGGATAGATAATAAGGTGATTTCTGATATTAATGTCAGTGAGTTTCGCTATAATTTGCGACAGGTGATGATTTATTCTTCTAACATTGGCTCGGCATTGATTGCGCGTGATGTGGGTGCGATACGCCAGCGTGAGTTTTTACAAAGGCTTGGCATGTTGAATGTATCCCCCATTGAGCTTGAGGGTAAGGGCATACCGCTGATTGCTGATGAAAAAGATGAATTAACCACCATGACAATTGGCTTTGGGCATTCGCTTGCTGTTAGCCCATTGCATTTGGCAAGCGCGGTGAATCTGATTATCAATGATGGCATTTATCGCAAACCTACCTTGCTTTATATCCCTGAAGTTCAGCGCGCATTGGCGCCCGGTATTCGTGTGGTGCGCTCCGAAGTGTCCGATGCGTTGCGGCAAATCATGTATCTGGTGGTACGTGATGGCACGGGGCGCGCCGCCCGACTGCCGGGCTATGTGGTGGGCGGTAAAACTGGCACGGCAGAAAAATTAGTAGAAACATCACTTGGCTTGCGCTATAGTTCGAATGTGGTGTTATCGTCATTCATTGCTGCTTACCCGATGCATGACCCGCAATATCTGATTTATGTTTTGATTGATGAGCCAAAAGGCAATAATGTGTTTGGCGGTGCTATTATGGCGCCAGTGGTAAAAGAAATTATTCAAAAAATGGCGCCAGTGGTGGGCATAACGCCCTTTAATGAAAAATCGCCAGAAATATTGCAGGCATTGGGCTTAAACAGTAGAGGGCAACCGATTGTGGTGAATGAATAATGGCACAATTTCTTACATTTGCTGATGATTGGCACAGGGTAAAGCAAGATATTGCAGGCGTTACTGATGATAGCCGTCAGGTGCAATCGGGCTATGTGTTTGCGATGTTACCCAGTGCGGTTGTGGGCGATGCCGTTACAAATATGAGACATGGCAGAGAATATATCAAACAGGCAATACAACAAGGCGCAAGCTATTTATTGGCAGAAGCAAATTTAGCAGATGATTTAAGCACAGATTTACCGATTTTTATAAGCGATAATGTCAGGCGTGATTACGCATTAATGGCGGCTGATTTTTACGCATCATCAGTACAAGATAGATTGCCGAAACAGATGATTGCCGTTACTGGCACCAATGGCAAAAGTTCCATCGTTTGGATGTTACGGCATTTATGGGCATATGCTGGCATTAAAGGTGCATCTATTGGCACGCATGGTATTTATCAAGGGCTCAGCGAAGCATTCATGTCGGCAGGCAACCTCACCACGCCCAACACCGCTACATTAGCAAAAACCATAGGCGATTTAGCGCATGATGGTGTTCAGCATTTGGCGATGGAGGCATCGAGTCATGGTTTGCATCAATCGCGCTTGGTAGGCTTTGCGGTGGATATTGCAATTTTCACCAACCTATCGCAAGACCATCTGGATTATCATCAGGATTTTGAAGCCTATCGGCAGGCGAAATATCTGTTATTTCGCGATAATCTGAAAGCGGGCGGTGTGGCGTTGATATGTGCGGATTATGACCGTATCGATGAGTTGCACGCGATTGCCAAACAGAAACAGGCGCGTTTTTACAGTTACGGCTTTAGCGAAAATTGCGATTTTGCATTGCTGAATTGCGATTATGTTGATGGGTTTCTGAATGCCACCTTAAAATTGCAAAAGGAAAGCGTGCAGATAGAAACCGATTTAGTCGGCAAATTCCAGTGGGAGAATTTACTGGCATCATGTGCGGCCGCTTATTTGTCAGGCATGGATTCTGATGCGATTTCGCCCGCTATACCATCTGTAAAACCAGTGGCGGGCAGGTTGGAATTGGTGGTATCGGCACATGATAGGCAAGTGTTTGTTGATTACGCCCATACGCCCGATGCGCTTTACCATGCGCTAAAAACATTGCGCGACCATCAGCAATTGATGGCTGGCGAGGATAAGAGGCAGGGGCAACTTTATTGTCTGTTTGGCTGTGGTGGTGAGCGCGATAAAGGCAAGCGCGCTTTGATGGCAAAAATAGCGGCGCAACATGCTGATAGGGTGATAATTACCGATGATAATCCACGACATGAAGACCCGCTTGATATTCGCATGGAGATATTAAAACATTGCGATGGGTTGGATATGCCATTGCATATTCCATCACGTCGCAGGGCGATTCATAGCGCGATTAATATGTTACAAAGCGGTGATATATTGCTGATTGCAGGCAAAGGTAGCGAGGATTATCAGCTGATTGGCGATGTAAAATATCCGTTTGATGATAGGGAACAAGCTAAAAAAGCATGGCAAAAACGGTTGAAGTCTTTGGTTTTATGGGATAAAGACCGCTTGCAAAAGGCTGATAAGAGTATTGTTTTTAAGTCAAACCGCGACTCTCTTAATATTGATACAGCGGGGGGCATGGGGGGCATTCGCAAGGGCGTGGGCTCCGTCCTCACGCCCGAGAAGCGAATCCGCGCCCCCCATATTAATAATGCCCCCCTTATCATTAATCCCCCCCATATTAATAATCCCCCCCTTATCATTAATCCCCCCCATATTAATAACGCCCCCCATATTCATGGCATTATTATTAACAGCCAACAAGCGCGTTATGGTGATTTATTTATCGCACTTAAAGATAAACGCGATGGGCATGATTTTATTGAATCTGCCAAGCAAAATGGTGCGGTGGCAGCCTTAGGCACAAAACCGCCTGCCGATATTATCGCCCCCGATAGTCTGCAGGTGCTAGAAAATATGGCGCGCTATCAGCGTGAACATAGCAAGGCGATTCATATTGGCGTAACGGGCTCGGTTGGCAAAACCAGCGTTAAAAATGGGCTGGCGCGGTTATTCATGGCGCATGGCAATTGCCATAGCGCGCAAGGCAGTTTCAACAATCATATCGGCTTGCCTCTATCGTTGGCAACCATGCCATGTGATACCGATATTGGCGTGTTTGAATTGGGAATGAATCATGCAGGCGAGATTGATGCGCTCAGTAAGATTTTGAAGCCCGATATTGCGCTGATTACCAGTATTGCGCCTGTGCATCTTGCTCATTTTAATG
The DNA here is from genome assembly GCA_022599575.1 of Alphaproteobacteria bacterium. Lineage (GTDB taxonomy): Bacteria > Pseudomonadota > Alphaproteobacteria > JABAAW01 > JAHZMA01 > JAHZMA01. The sequence continues at coordinate 8,144 of JAHZMA010000094.1, forward strand.
ATTTATCAGGCGTGGCACGGGCAAAATCTGAAATTTTTGCAGGCATGAAAGAAAATATGAAAGCAGGCAATATCGCGATTTTACCGCTTGATAGCGAATTTTACGATTTGCTGTATCATCAGGCACAGTGCCATGATTTGCGAGTGCTGAATTTCGGCACTGATGAATCCGCTGATGTAAGAATTATCGGCAAACAGATGCAAGCTGATAATATCACAGCATGGCAATTTGCTTATCAGGGTGAAACATACACTATTAATGGCTTTGTGCATGGTGTGCAATGGGGGCAGTTGCTAGCGGCAATGATAGCGGTGCAGATAGCAGTGGCAATGATGCAGGAAGAAACGATTGATAAGCAAATGCTTACCACAAAATTAGTGCCATTATCGGGCATGCACGCATCGAATGGGCGCGGGAATATCTTATTTGCCAATAATGATGGTGGCTATCTGGTGATTGATGAAACCTATAATGCCAGTCCGCTGGCAACACAGGCGGCATTGATAAATCTGGCAGAATATCATAGAGATGGTAGGAAAGTTGCAGTGTTGGGCGATATGCTAGAATTGGGCAAAGATGAGGTAACATATCATATCGATTTGTTAAAATTTTGTGCTGATATTGATATTGTGCATGTGGTGGGTGATAGAATGAAGCATCTTTACGATATTTTGCCCGCGCAAAAACAAGGTATTTGTGCACAGCATGCCGATAGCCTTGCACAACACTTGATTCCTATGCTAGAAAAAGATGATATTATCATGGTAAAGGGCTCGGCAGGTATGAAAATGACAAAAATTATCACAAAAATCATGGAAAGTTAACAAAATGTTTGCGTATCTTGGGCAATATTCCGAATTAACAATATTCTTTAATCTATTTCGCTATATCACATTTAGAAGCGGGGGGGCGTTTATCACCGCCTTATTGATTTGTTTTATGATAGGCTCGCCACTGATTACATGGTTAAAACATAAACAACGTGGCGCAAATAATGTGCGCGAAGATGTGCCAGAACAGCATTTCACCAAAATCGGCACCCCCACAATGGGCGGGTTGATGATTTTAATATCAATGCTGATAAGCACATTATTATGGGCGGATTTAAGCAATGCCTATATCTGGATGATATTAGCCCTCACCGCTGGCTTTGGGGCAATCGGGTTTATTGATGATGTCATTAAGATTAAAGGCAAAAGCAAGGGCGTTTCGGGACGCATCAGGTTGCAGATAGAATTTTTACTGGCGCTGGCGATTTGTATCTGGCTTGCCTATCATTTAGAACCCGCACTCAGCAACAGATTAGCACTACCGTTTTTCAAAGATTTGCTCATTAATTTGGGATGGTTTTATATCATTTTTGCAGGCTTCGTGATTGTTGGCACTGCCAATGCGGTTAATCTTACTGATGGGCTTGATGGGTTGGCGATTGGTCCTTGCATTATCGCAACCGCTTGTTTTGGTATGATTGTCTATTTGGTGGGGCATAGTATTTATGCGGTTTATTTGGGAGTGCCGTTCATTTTGGGCGTTGGCGAACTTTCGGTATTTTGTGCCGCCTTAATGGGTGGCTCGCTTGGTTTTTTATGGTTTAATGCCCCGCCTGCTAAAATTTTTATGGGTGATACTGGCTCGCTTGCCATTGGCAGTGCGTTGGGCGGTTTGGCAGTATTCAGTAAGCATGAAATTGTGCTATCTATTATTGGTGGCTTATTTGTGCTTGAAACAGTATCGGTGATTATTCAGGTGATTTCGTTCAAATTGGTTGGCAGGCGCATTTTTGCGATGGCGCCATTGCATCATCATTTTGAAAAAAAAGGCTGGCATGAATCCACCATCGTGGTGCGGTTTTGGATTATTGCCGTGATTATGGGTTTTATTGGGTTAGCAACATTGAAATTACGCTAAAAGGAAATTAAAATTGACGATAACATTGCCTTCATGGGGAGGCAAAAGAGTGCTAGTGGCAGGGCTGGGATTGAGTGGCTGTGCCGCCATCGAGGCATTGCTAGATAGTGGCGCAAATGTAAAATTATGGGACGATAATCCTGAAATTTTAAAACAAGCATCGCGCCGTTACGCCTTACAGCCGTTTGATATTCATATTTTAGCACAATGGCATAAGATTGATGCGTTATTACCTGCACCCGGTATCAAACCAAACCATATTATTTTTTCACGTGCCAATATCGCAGATTGCCAGATTTTAAGCGATATTGATTTATTGCAACAAGCAGTCGAAGGCAGGGGGTGTCGGTTTATTGGCGTTACGGGTACCAATGGCAAATCAACCACCACAGCACTGATTGCCCATATTTTGAATCATGCGGGTAAAAAGGCGGTGGCGGGTGCGAATATTGGCGATGCGGCACTGAATTTACCGATATTGGATAAAGATGAAACCTATGTGCTAGAACTTTCTTCCTATCAGTTGCATCATTGCAGACATAGCCATTTTGATGTGGCGGTTTTGTTGAATATAACGCCCGACCATCTGGAATATCACGGCACGATGGATGACTATATCAATGCTAAACTTAAAATTTTCGCGCGGCAAAAGCGTGATGACCTTGCCATTGTGGGGATTAGCACCGAAGCAAGTCACGCGGTTGCGGGCGCGCTTTATGATGATAAACAGCAGGAATTACAAATGTTTTCAGGCATTATCAGAGTCGCCAATGGCATTTATTGGGAAGATAATTGCTTATGGCGTATCATAGAAAGGCTTGATGCACAAGGTAACGAGGTAGCAGGCAATCCTGAAAAAATACTGGATTTTCGCGATTATCCGCATTTGAGCGGACGGCATTATGCTGAAAATATCGCCGCCGCATGGCTTTCATGCGCGCATCAGGGAATAGGTGATGAGCAAATTATCGCTGGGCTTGCCACATTTAATGGGCTGAAACATCGGCAAGAATATTTGGGCAATATCGGCAATATCCATTTTGTCAATGATAGCAAGGCAACCAATGTGGAAGCAACCCAGATGGCGTTAGCGATTTATCCTAATATTTATTGGCTGGCAGGCGGGCAGGTGAAGAACGAGCCACATCGCCAGTTGCAAGGTTTTTTAAGCAATGTTAAAGCAGGGTATTTTTATGGCAGTGGCGGCAAGCATTTTCACGATATTTTTGCAAGCCATATTGATGCAAAACAATGCGATACATTGCATCAAGCGTTTCAACTGGCATGGCAACAAGCCCAAATTGATTGTGCAAATGACCAAAATATGCAGACAACAATTTTGCTTGCCCCTGCCGCCGCATCGTTCGATCAATTTAGTAATTTTGCTGAACGTGGGTTTCTGTTTGCAAATCTGGTAGAACAGCTAAAACAATCCATAGAAAAAACATCAGGGGGGCAAGATGAAGAAAGTGCCTGAAGTTTTTCGCCTATGGTTTGCCGAGCTTGACCGTTGGAGTTTGATGATAATCTTAATGTTGCTGGTAATGGGGGTGGTGATGAGCTTTTCGGTTGCGCCCGAAGTTGCGGTGCGCTTAAAAATCCCACCTTATTATATGGCAATCAAGCATTTATTTTTCGCGTTTGTAAGTATTTTTGTCCTATTATTCGTATCCTTATGTAACGAGCGAATGATTAAACGCATGGCGGTTTATATGCTATTGATTAGCTTTATGATGCTATTATTCGTCAATTTTTGGGGTGAGAGTTTTAACGGTTCGCATCGCTGGTTACGAATTTTTGGCTTAACCCTTCAACCTTCTGAATTTGTTAAACCCGCTTTTGCGATTGTGGCCGCATGGCTATTAACCATGCAGAGCAGGGGTGAGCCTGTACCAGGTATCATCATTATTTGGGTGATTTACCTAGTATTAACCTTTCTATTGCTGTTACAGCCAGATGTGGGACAGACGATATTCTTAACCTTAATTTTTTTGGTGCAATGGTTTGTGGCTGGCATGCCAGTGATGTATCTATTATTATGGATGAGTATGTTTCTATTTGGTTTGATAACAACTTATCTTATTTTTCCGCACGTAACCGACCGCATTCAAGGATTTTTTTCGGGTGCTGACCAATATTCGCAAGTGAATCTTTCATTGCGGGCATTTCAAGATGGTGGCTTTTTAGGCGAGGGGCTTGGTGGTGGCACGTTAAAAACTTATTTATTTGACGCACAAAGTGATTTTATTTTTGCGGTGCTTGGTGAAGAATTAGGAATTTTTGCGTGTATTATGGTGTTGATAGCCTACACATTCATCACATTACGCAGTATATTACGCACATTAGGGCATCATGATTTATTTGTGGTGTTGGCACTGGCAGGTTTATTGACGCAATTTGCGGGGCAGGTATGGGTGAATGTTGGCTCGGTGGTAGGTATTATTCCGCCTAAAGGCACAACATTGCCGTTTATTTCTACGGGTGGCACGGCAATGGTGGCGATTAGTTTTGCGATGGGGGCAGTATTAGCATTGGGCAGATTACCAAAAGATACTGTATTTATTGAATCCAATCAGCTAAAAAGTGAAGAGGCAGAATCTGATGATATTATACGCATTGTGGCAGATGGTTAAATGGCAAATCATAAAATAATGGGCAAGCAGGATAAAATATCGGTGATATTAGCAACGGGTGGCACGGCGGGGCATGTGTTTCCAGCAGTGGCATTGGCGCGCTTGTTACAGCATTCTATGCCACATATCGCATTATCGGTGGTAACGGATAAGCGCGGGCAGTTTGATATGGGTGATGATGTTACCCCACCGCCTGTTCATTATATTAATGCTGCGGGCATTGTTGGGCGTAACCCGATGCAAATCTTGATTGCAGGGCTCAAATTACTGACGGGCTTTGTGCAATCATTGCGGCTTATGCGTAAATTACGCCCTGATTTTGTGATAGGTTTTGGTGGTTATTCATCACTGCCATCTATGTTTGCCGCTAATTTGCTGAAATACCCGACCATGATTCACGAACAAAATGCGCGGTTGGGGCGCACAAACCGCATGTTAGCACCAGGTATGAATTATATCGCGACTGCGTTTGAAGTAACTGATGGGATTCCTGAATCGTCACAAGGCATCGTGCATTGGATTGGGAACCCCGTGCGTAACGAAATCACCGCTTGCGCTAATAGCCCTTACCCTAAACTCACCGCCAAATCGGTGATAAATATCGTGATATTGGGTGGTTCGCAAGGGGCATTGGCGTTAGGTGAGAAAATTCCTGCCGCTTTGGCAAGTTTGCCTGATGATATTAAAAAGCGATTACGCGTAACGCATCAGGTACGTGCCGAACAGATTGATAAGGTAAGAAAATTTTACAAGCGCAATAAGATTGAAGCGCGCACCGAAACATTTTTTAAGGATGTTGCAGGGCTGATTGTGCAAGCGCATTTGCTGATTTGCCGTTCGGGCGCCGCCACATTGGCTGAGATTACCGCCATTGGCAGACCTGCGATTTTTATTCCTTACCCATTTGCCGCTGATGACCATCAAAGCGCGAATGCCGCACGGATTGCCGATGCGGGTGGCGGTTGGATTATTCCGCAGAGCGACCTCAATAGTGAAAGTCTATCGCGGATTATTACTGATTTACTCAGTCAGCCTTTTCGTCTGCAAGTGGCGGCAGAATGTGCCTTAAAAATGGGCAATGTGCGGGCGGCAGAAAATATGGCAGAATTGATAAAACAATATTTGGCGAATAGATAAGAAAAATTAGAAGGAGATAAAATGCTGATTTTTCCTGATTCATCGATGGTGGTTCATTTGGTTGGTATTGGCGGTATTGGTATGTCTGGCATTGCCGAACTAATGCACCATTTGGGCTGTAAAATTCAAGGTTCTGATATGGCCGAAAATGCTAATATCAAACGGTTACAGGCATTGGGTATTAATGTGATGATTGGGCATCAGGCAAGCAATATTCAAGGGGCGAGCGTGCTGGTGATGTCGTCGGCGGTGAAAGTCGATAATGTTGAAATTATGACCGCCCGTGCCGCTAATATTCCAGTGATTAAACGTGCCGAAATGTTGGCAGAACTGATGCGACTTAAAAAATCGGTGGCGATTGGTGGCACGCATGGCAAAACCACCACCACCTCGATTGTGGGCGCCATGTTTGAAGCTGCGGGGCATGACCCCACTGTGATTAATGGCGGCATTATCAATCGCTATGGTTCTAATACGCGCACGGGTGCGGGCGATTGGCTGATTGCTGAAGCTGATGAAAGTGATGGCAGTTTTACCAAATTACCAGCAGGCATTGTGGTTGTTACCAATATTGACCCCGAACATATGGAACATTATGGCGAGTTTGAAAATTTGCGGCAGGCTTTTATTCGCTTCATTCATAATATCCCATTTTATGGTTTTGCGGTGTTATGTGCCGACCATAGCAATGTGCTGAAAGTAATGGCACAAATTAGCGACAGACGCATGATTACCTATGGTTTTTCACCGCAATCGATGGTGCGTGGGGTAAACTTGCGTCACAGCAAAGAAGGCATGTGGTTTGATGTAGAGGCAAGCCTGCATTCTTCTGCTAATAAAAGCATGAAGCAAGAAATTATTTTGAAGGATTTATTTCTACCTGTGCATGGTGAATATAACGTTAGCAATGCGCTAGCGGCGGTAACGATTGGTTTGGAATGCGGGTTTTCGCATCAATCTATCGTTAAATCTTTACGCAATTTTAGCGGTGTGAAACGGCGTTTCACCCATACTGGCACGGTGAAGAATATCAAAATCATTGATGATTATGGGCATCATCCCGTAGAAATTAAGGCAGTGTTAAAAACCGCAAGGCAGATTTGCGAACAAACATTAATCGCGGTGGTGCAACCGCATCGCTATTCGCGCTTGCATGATTTGTTTGATGATTTTCAAACCGCTTTCCATGATGCCGATATTGTGGTGATTGCCGATGTGTATGAAGCGGGCGAACAACCCATCAAGGGCGCGGATAAGGAATCATTGGTGGCGGCAGTGATGCAGTCAGGGCATAAGCAGGCATTGGTATTAGCATCACCCGAAGCATTGCCTGAATTGATAGCGCAATTACTGAAAGATAGGGATTTAACATCGGAAGATAAGGAACATATGGTGGTGTTGTTAGGGGCAGGGTCTAGCACCTTATGGGCGCAACAATTACCAGAAGCATTAGAGGCATTGTTGTGAGCGAGATTTATCCGAACGATATTCTTAATCAGTTGCGTGGCACAGTGCGGCTGAATGAACCGATGAAAAAACATGTCTGGTTTGGGGCGGGCGGCACGGCAGATTTGTTTTTTATCCCTGCCGATAGGGGCGATTTACAGCTGTTTCTAGCATATAAGCCTGCCACCATGCCCGTTACCATTATCGGCATTGGGTCGAATGTTTTGGTGCGTGATGGCGGCATTCGCGGTGCGGTGATTTGCATGGGTAAGAGTTTCAGCAATCTTAATTATGTTGATGGTTTGATTCATGCAGGTGTAGGTGTGCCAGACGCGCATTTGGCAAAGTTTTCTGCCGAACAGGGCTGTATCGGCATGGCATTTTATGCGGGCATACCTGGTACGGTTGGCGGTGCGGTGATTATGAATGCGGGCGCGCATGGCTCTGATACTTCCGAACATTTGCATGATATTGATGTGATGCACCCTGATGGCACGATGCAACTATTGTCGAAAAGCGCGCTTGATTATTCATATCGGCATTCCACATTGCCAGATGGCGCGATTGTGATAAATGCGCGGTTTCATACCAAGCAGGGCGATAAAGAACAGGCGAAACAAGCCATTACCGAAATTCAGCGCAAAAGGCGCGATACGCAACCTGTGGGAGTGCGAACGGGCGGTTCTACTTTCAAGAATCCAGCAGGGCATAGCGCGTGGAAGCTGATTGATGCGGCGGGCTTGCGGGCGGCAAAAATAGGCGATGCGATGATGGCAGAAAAACATTGCAATTTCATGATTAATTGTGGCAAGGCAAGCGGTGCAGATTTGGAAAATTTAGGCGAATATGTCCGCGAAAAAGTGAGTGAAAATTCTGATATTATGCTAGAATGGGAGATTAAAAGATTGGGTGAAAAGTGCCAATAAGAGATGAATAATGCGCGATATTGATAGAAAATCCGTTAAAATTTTAGTGCTATCGGGCGGATGGTCATCGGAACGCGAGGTATCGCTGGTTTCAGGAAAAAACTGTGCCGATGCGTTACAGGCAAGTGGTTGGAACGCGCAATTTTACGATTTAACAGGCAATGTGATTGGCTTTATCAATGATTTGGTAACGAAAAAACCCGATTTGGTGTTTAACGCCTTGCATGGCACCTATGGCGAAGATGGCGCGATTGCGGGCTTGCTAAATATGATGGGGATTGCCTATACCCATTCAGGCATTGCCGCAAGCGCAGTCGCGATGGATAAATTACTCACCAAGCAGTTTCTAGCGCCGCTTGGCATAAAATTTGCTGAAAGTTATGACATGAGCGGGGTTACAAATAATCTCGCTGGGTTGAAAAAACAATGCCCGCTTACACCACCCTATGTGCTAAAACCCATAAGAGATGGGTCAAGCAGAGGCATTTACATTATCGGGGCTGATAACATTCCCGATATGTCGGAGGAAAAAAACATGTCGCAAGACTACATGGCAGAAAGCTATGTGAGTGGTAGTGAATTAACCGTTGCCGTGCTAGATAATTATGGTGCGCTTGGTGTTACCGAACTTGTCCCGAAACAAGGCTTTTACGATTATCATGCCAAATATAATGATGGCGTTACCACCCATATTTGCCCCGCACAAATATCAGAAAAATTAGAGGCAAAATGCCGTGCGCAAGCGAAAATAGCGCATGATGCGCTTGGTTGCAAGCAGGTGAGCCGTTCGGATTTTCGCTATGATGAAGATAATGACACGCTCTATTTTCTTGAGATTAATACCCACCCTGGTATGACCTCACTCTCGTTAGTGCCAGAACAAGCCAAATTGCATGGCATCGCATTTACTGATTTATGCGATTTACTGGTTGAAGGTGCGCTTGATGGCAGGAGAGAGGCATGATTAAGATAGCCCGAGACGACCATCACGATGATTATGATGATGCCTATGATGATGCCTATGATGATGTTGGTGAAGACGCTATTATCGAAGATGGGCAATATCAATCAGTTAATATGGTTGATGAAGATGATACCGATGAATATGGTGCTGATGAATATGGTGCTGATACCGCACCGATAAGCAACTTTGCCAATCAGCAAGCGACATCATCGATGACAAAATCGCATAAAAATTTCTTTTCAATGCAATTCACCAAATCATTATTGATTTGGTTTTTCGGTTGTTTCATCATGTTATGGATGTTTTGGGGCAGTGGTTTTTATACCATGACAAAATATGGTGGACTTTCTTTGCGCGATATTCAAATTTATAATTTAGATAAAACCGACCATGATGCGTTATTGGCACAAGCTGATTTAAGATTAGGTGAATCAATATTTAGGGTTGATTTGCACAAAACTAAAATGGCGATTGATGAATTACCATGGGTAGAACAAAGTCATATTGTACGCGTTTTACCGGGCAGTGTGCATATTTATATCACCGAGCATCGCCCCGTCGCGATTTGGCAACAAAATGGACAAAAAACTTTGGTATCCCATGATGGTAGCCCAATTGGTGCGGTAGAAAATTTCACCGATTACGAACATTTACCAGTGATTACGGGGGAATCAGCACCTACATCTTTTTATCTATTGCAAAGTGTGCTGGAATCATATCCCGAATTACAACATGCGTTGCGCGGTGCTAAAATGTCACGTGCGGCACGGTGGACAATTTATTTGGAAAATGGCACATTGGTTCATTTGCCCGTGCATAATATTGATGAAGCCTTTATTCGCTTGCGTTGGCTAGACCAGCAATTTCAAGTTTTGTCGTTTCAATCATCAGTGATTGATTTGCGGGTGCGCGATCGGGCGGCGATTGGCAACCGCACGATACCCGTTGCAACACAGAACATTGCGGATGATACAATTCAAGCATCATCATAAGTAGCAAAATCATCATTAATAAAATCATTTTGGGAAAATGGGAGGAAAATGGAACAAGCCATAGATATTCAGCATGATGCACAAGAAGAGTTGCGTGTTAATAATATCGCTATCACTAAGCCTCTGGTGATTATAGATATTGGTGCGCTTAGCATTACAGGGCTTGCGATTATACCCAACCCCTTTGCTATTAAAGCATGGGCGCAGGTGAAAAGCGAAGGTGTTTTTGGTGAAAATTTTCCTCATTTCAATCAATTAAGCCATGCGATACAGGATTTAATGGGTAGGTTAACAACTCAATTGATGCAACCAATTGATGAGGCAGTGCTTTGTTTTTCAGGTGCTTATTTGCATCTTGAAACAGTTAGTTTTCAGCGCAACCTACCGCCCGAAGGCTTGAATAGGCAAGGTATTTTTCAGTGGCTAACAAGCGCTTATCAACATTATCACAATGATAATAGCATAAAAAATTCTGATAACAATCATACGCCTAAAAATGCTACATTACACAATTTGCTTAAAGCTGTTTATATTGATAAAAAATTGCGTGAAGATTTTAATCAGCTGCCATCGCATCATTATCATCAGGGACGCCAATTAAGCGTCACCTTGAATATGGTTAAAATGAAACAGCATATTGTCAATAATTTACAGGAATTATTGACGCTGATTGATGTGAAGGTAAGCAAAATTATTGCCGCTCCCTATGCTGATTTTTTGGCATTAAAAGAAATGATGGTGCTTGATACGCAATTAGCCGTTTGCCATATTGGCACGCATCGCATTACGGTTAGCTATTTTGAAAATGATATGCTGCAATATATCCGCACCGCGCAATTAGGCAGCAATGATATTACCAAAGATGTGATGGAAGCGTTTGCGATTGATTGGCAACAGGCTGAAAAAATGAAATGCGAAAAAGGCTTTGCACTGGTATCAGAAGAAAGCCTGCTGGTGAAAGATTATCGCCCCTCGCAATATACCAAGCAGATTGTGAGTGGTAAAAATATGGGCGCGGATATGAGCGCGCTATTGCCACGTATTATGACGCCCCGTATTGAAGAAATTTTTGATTGCAGTCATAAATTACTGAAAGATATGCCACAATCGGCATTGATTGTGTTAGCAGGGGCAGGCACACAATTACCGGGCATTGTTTCGGTGGCGCGCAACTATTTTAACAGGCGCGTATTGCTTGCGCCTTATCGCTTGGCGCATCTTTTGTTAGATGAACATAATCAGCAGATGATTGATGATTATCAGCCAATGATGCGCGAAAAACATGCTGATGTGCTGACGGGTTTAGGCGCGGCTTATTTTGCAAGAGATGGCTTTAATAACAACATGCAAGATTTTAGTGTTGGGTAATCTAGCAAAACGCACGATGCTAATATTGAGCACAGCGGTGGGATTATCAAGGCATACGCGGTTTTGGTGTTAAACACAGCGGGGGGATTATCAAGGGGGGCAATCGAGCGAGACTTGGTTTGAAAATATATTTTCAAACCTTTAGTCGATGCGGATTGCCTATTCTGACTCGTATTAAGCAAGCGCGCATCGAGAAGCCAAGCCGCACCCCCCTTGATATTATGAAAGCCGTATAGGCAACCCGCATCGACTAAAGCCGTAACACGAGTCAGAATTGGCAATCCAGTGCATCTAGAACTTTCAATGCTCCAGAGTCGCATTGAAAGTAAGATGCGCTTCGATTGCCCCCATATAATAATGGAAATTACCGCACAACCTTTATGGTTTTTTCTCTGCTTCTAGTGCTTGTTCGATAATGCGGACTACTTCTTCGGCGTTTGCAAGTTGGGCGGGGAAAGCTGCAATTTCAGAGGCAAGATATAGTTCATCATCACTCTCCGTGTTTTCATAACCACTGTTGAAATATTCAAAATTTCTTCTTGCCTCACTAAGTGCAGTGTTATCGGAAGATGATTTGGCATGTAAATCCACTCCGATATCAATGAGGAACTTTATGAGTTGATGAGAACGATGCCAGTAAATCGCATGTATTAAAGGGCTCTCGCCATTATTTGCGATGATGGTAGGGTCAGCGCCATTTGCCAATAATAATTGTGCAATTTCTAATGTGCCAACATAACTAAAAATTGTTTTACCCCAAGTTGGATTTTTTGCATTAATATCAGCACCATTATCTAAAAAAAGCTGAAGCAGCGGAATAATGTTGTTATTATTTGTATCTGCCAATTGCATAAAGAGCGGGTTAGTCGCGAATTGTGTTTCATAATAAATATCCATTTCGGGATGTTCCGTTGCTGCCCTTAATAAGATTTCATCAATGGTTGGTGAAATTAAAATTTTATAATACCAGCCATTATCAGCAGGATAGCTTAAATAATTATGTTCTACGTAACCATATTCATCGGTGCTGAAGCTCCTTGCTTTTAGCTCGATGTTACTGGCATATTTTACGATATCGTCTGCATGATGCACTAATTTTTTAATATCTTCTGGTTGAAATTGTTTTAATTCATCGATAATGGCTTGCACATCATTTTCGGTTAAAACATCAAGAACATCTGAATTTTTAAAAATCGCATAATAGCCAAATAATCGTAATTCTGTGGTTGTTAATTCACTGGGTAATGTTTCAATTTGTGATAATATTTTCCTGATATCTAATTTTTCTTCAGCGGTGAATCTTTCTTCAGCAATAATTATTTCTTCTGCAACAATTATTTCTTCATCAGGCGTTTCTTCTACGACAATTATTTCTTCAGCGGGTGTTTTCTCAGCAATCAATATTTCTTCAACAGAAGATATTTCTGTAGCTGTGTGGTTGTTATTATTTTTATTCGATAAAACCAGCATCATACTCACCATAATGATTATGGTGAGTATGATAATAAAAGGGATATATTTTTTTATGTTCATCTGATTATCCTTATTTTGATGGTTTTTTATCTGCCTCCAGCGCTTGTTCGATGATGCGGACGACCTCTTCGGCTTTTTCAATACGGGCGGGGAATGAATTAAATAAATCAGGGTTATCATATTTAATATCGGTGTTATCCATTTCATAATAATCTCTTTCTAAAATTCTAACTGTATCTTTTGCCTCATCAAGCGCAGTGCCATAAA
>JAHZMA010000009.1 GCA_022599575.1 Alphaproteobacteria bacterium
CGATTGAAGGTTTTTTGCCAACACAAGCAGATATAGAAAAGGCGTGGCTTATTCGTAATGAAAGGCATTTTACGCTATATAATTTTGATAATGGAAAAGGCTTTCAACCCGATTTTGTGCTGTTTTTACAAAAGCAAGATAACACATTTTTAACCTATCAGTTATTTGTTGAACCAAAAGGCGAACCGTGGCAAGCAAAGGATAGTTGGAAAGAAGAATTTATGCAGGAAATTAATGCAAAATATCCTGAACCTTTACCTGTGTTAGAATTAGGTAAAAATCATCAGCAAGCTGTTATTGGTTTGCCGTTTTATAATAAAGATTCATCTCAACCATTTATGAATGCGCTAGAAGAAGCTTTATAATATCAAGGGGGGGTGCGGCGCAACTTCTCGGCGGTCATATCCGTGGGATTGCCCGCCTTGTTGCGACCCCCCTTGATAATCCCCCCGCTGTGTTTCATACTCATTAAGGCGCGTGTCGGGTTTGCTCAACACATAAGGCGGTGTTAGAGTTTCAACTGATGTAAAAAATCATCAATACGGTTGAGGGCGATGGCGATTTTTTCTTGCTCTATCGCATAAGAGAGGCGCAGATAACCCTCGCCATAATACCCGAATGATGTGCCTGCAATCAGCCCGACATGCGCCTTATGCAATATCTCATCTTGCCAAAATGCTGAACTTTCGCCCAGTTTTTTGATATTCACAAAGGCATAAAAACCGCCTTTGGGCATCACGCAACTTAAAAAATCGCTTTCATTGACTGCCCTATGCAAAAATTTCCGCCTTTCATCAAATTTCTGCACCATATCTGCCACATGAGTTTGCGGGCCCTTCATGGCGGCAATAGAGGCATATTGCGTCATATGATTAACGCAAGAATGAATATTGATGCAAAGCTGAATCGCCAGTGGCATTAAATGCGTTGGCCATACGCCATAACCTGCGCGCCAACCCGTCATCGCCCATGTTTTTGACCAGCCATCAAGCAAAATCAACCTATCGCGTAATTGCGGATATTGCAAAAAACTATGATGCACCCCATCATCATAAATATGATGCGCGTAAATTTCATCGGCAAGAATTGCAACATGCGGATGCTGTTCTAACCCTTGCACCAATTTATCAAGCTCGGTTTTCGGGGTAACGCCACCTGTGGGATTAGAAGGATTATTGATAATAAGCAATCTTGTTTGTGGGGTAATCAGGCTTAAAATCTTATCGGCATCAAGCGCAAAATCATCTGCCTCTTGCAACGGATAGGCAATCGCTTTTGCACCACTATAATTAATCATGCTTTCATAAATAGGAAAGCCAGGGTTAGGGTAGATAATCTCAGCCCCTTGCGCGCCAAATAATGTAATGGCAAGAAACATGGTAACCTTACCACCCGGCACAATGAGTATATTATCAGGCGATATTTCTTGCTGATAACGCTGATGTAAATAATCGCTGACCGTTTCGCGCAATGGCACAATGCCTTGCGGTAGCGTATAGCCATGATGGTTATCGCGCAATGCCTGCATAGCCGCTTCCACAATATGCGGTGCGGTGTTAAAATCGGGCTGACCAATGCCCAGATTAATAACATCATGCCCAGCTTGGCGCGCTTGTTCCACCTGTGCGGCAATTTGGAACGCGCTTTCTGTGCCTAATCTTGTCAGCGATTGTGCGGTTTGTAGCATTATTTTTTAGGCGGAACGGTACAGTTTTGTCATTGAAAATTCACGATGCCCTAACGCTTCTGATGCCGTATTTCTACCATTAGATGTGCGGATAATCATCTCAATCAATGAATCTCCTGCTTCATCAATTGTCATATCACGGCGCAAAATACCAGAAACATCTACGTCAACATGCTCGCTCATGGTGCGGATGGTGCGCGGATTGGCCGTGATTTTAATCACTGGCACAATCGGATTGCCCACCACATTGCCTTGCCCTGTGGGGAAAGTATGCACCACATAACCGCCTGCCGCCATCAAGGTAACGCATTCCGCCGCCGCTGACGAGGTATCCATATAATATAAGCCCTTACCCGATTGCGGGGTTTCAGCAGGCTGTAGAATATCGATATATTTTGATGTTCTGCCGATTTTTTCTAAATTGCCCAATGCCTTTTCTTCAATGGTGGTTAAACCGCCTAGAATATTGCCTTTGGTGGGCTGACTATCGGATAAATCATCGGTTTGATGGGCAAAAATCACATCATCTTGATAGGCTTTCCACATATCATACCAGCGTTTGCCAACTTCTTCATTGATGGCACGCTTTTGGCAGATATGCTCGGCACCGGTAATTTCCGATGTTTCACCAAAACAGCCATAAATGCCATGCGGTAATAATTTATCATACATATTGCCAACAGTGGGGCAAGACCCTAAACCTGTGGTGGTATCGCTTTCACCGCATTTGGTGGAAACCCATAATTCGCTTAAAGCGCATGGTTCGCGTTGCAATTCTGATGCGTAATGCACCATTTCTTTGGCAGTGCGCGATGCATCCATGATGGTTTTTAAGTCGCCATTTTGCTCAATCGCGAAACCTTCTACGGGCTTGCCTGTTTTGGCAATGCCATCTACCACGCGTTTGGTCCAGCTTGGCTCGATACCAATCACCACCACAGCCGCCACATTAGGGTTGGCACCCGTGCCGATAAGGGTGCGGAAATGCAAATCCAAATCCTCGCCAAATTGTAACCTGCCATAGGCATGGGGAATCGCAAGCGTGCCTTTAATATTATTGGCAACGGATTCGCAAGCGGCATTAGAAATATCATCAAGCGGTAAGATAAGCACATGGTTGCGCACTCCCACGCGGTTATTATCGCGGCGATAGGCTTGAATGGTTACTTTAGAATAATCGGGCATGTTAGGGTTCTCCTTACCAGCGTTTTGTTTTAGAATTATGGACATGCAAATGATGCCCTTTTTTAACATCGGCAATCATCACGCCAATATCTTCGCCATATTTATAGACAGTATCGCCTTTATTAAGGTCTTGCAGAGCGATTTTATGCCCTATCGGCACAGCTTCAGATGCTTTTAAGCGAAAAGTGGAATTATCTTGCGTGATGCAAACCAGCATGTCGGTATTGGCTTCTAACCCTTCCACAACAACAACGCCAGCACTATCTTTTTTATCATGCACTAATAAATGCGGTATTTCAGACATATCCATTCTCCTTAAATATATTATGGTTGCAATATCACTTTAGGATTTGCAACTTTGCCTGTTTTAATGGCATCAAATGCTTCTGCCCCTTCGGCAAGGGGAGTTACGCTATGCCAATCTAATGCGCCCAATTTTCCGCTAAAAATCGCTTCAGCGGTTTCTTGGAAATCTTGAACATTATAGGTATAAGTACCAATAAAAGTAATTTCTTGCAAGGTAATTCTGCGAATATCAAGCCCGCCTGTTGCCGACCCAAGTCCGATATGGGCAATCACCCCGCCTGCACGCACCATTTTACTGGCAGTTTGACGGCTTTGTTCAAACCCCACCGCATCAATGACAGCATCATATTGTAAAGCTTCATTGATATTGGAGAGGATAGTCATATCCGCGCCGCAATGTTTTTTGATAAATTCAAAGCGCAATGGATTCGGCTCAAATAATGTCACATTTTTCACCTGATGCGCCAATAATGCCAATGCTGCGCCCATGCCAATCGCACCGCCACCAAGCACCAGCGCATTGTTAATATCGGTAATATGTTTTGCTTTTTTAACAGCATGAAAACCACATGCCAAAGGTTCGCATAATGATGCCTTATCTAATGGCACATTATCAGGCACTTCTATCAGGTTACGCGCAGGGATTGTGATATAATCGGCAAAGCCACCTTCGCCAAAACCCCCCTCGCGTGGGGGCATAGAGATAATGGCGCGATTTTCGCATAGATTTTGTTCATCTTTTTGGCAATGGAAACAATCACCGCAACTCACCAACGGATTAACGGTAACGCGTTTGCCATTATAAGCACCATTTGCGCCACCCTCAACAATGCCTGCCACTTCATGCCCTAATATCAGCGGAGCAGGCCTGCGGGCATCATGCCCCAAATAAGCGTGCATATCCGAACCACAAATACCGCAATAGTGAACGCGCACCAATACGTTATCATCTGATGCGATAGGTGCGGCATAATCAGTGTGGAATTTTAGGCTTTCTACTCCTTGATAGACTAATGCTTTCATGTTTGGGCTTTCATGGTTGCTTACTCTTGAGTGCCGATAAGGTCGAATGTTTCATCGGGAAAATATTTTGCCAGCCTTATATCAGCAGTGCGGGCATGGGCTTCCATACCCTCAAGGCGTGAAATCCGTGCCGTTGCTTCGGCAACAGATTTACTCGCTTCGCGCGTTGATCTTTGCCATGTAACAATTTTCATAAATTTATGCACTGAAAGTCCGCCTGTATAGCGGGCGGCGCGCGATGTTGGCAACACATGATTAGGGCCAGATGCTTTATCACCAAACGCGACTGTGGTTTCTTCACCCAGAAATAACGAACCATAGCATTTTAAGCGCCCAAGCCACCAATCAGTATCTTGCGCTTGCACCGATAAATGTTCGGGCGCATATTCATCAGCCATTTGCGCCATTATTTCGCGGTTATCGCATAACATAATTTCAGCATAATCTGCCCATGCTTTGCGGGCATTATCGCGGTTAATTTCAGGCAAATCATCAATCAACTCTGGCACTAATTGCATCACTCTTTCGGCAAGATGACTATCATCAGTTACCAGCCATACGGGTGAATTATAGCCATGTTCCGCTTGCCCAACTAAATCGGCGGCAACAATCATCGGGTCGGCAGTTTTATCAGCAAGAATAAGGCTATCGGTTGGGCCTGCAAACATATCAATCCCAACTCTGCCGAATAAAATACGTTTCGCTTCTGCCACAAATTGATTGCCCGGCCCTACCAGAATATTCGCCTTTGGCATACCAAATAATCCGAATGCCATCGCGGCAACCGCCTGCACCCCACCAATCGCCAAAATTTGATTGGCACCACATAAATGCGCGGCATAAATGATAGCAGGCGCAATGCCAATATCAGGGCGCGGTGGTGAGCAAATGGCGATATTTTCGCAACCTGCGACTTTCGCGGTTGTTACGGTCATAATCGCCGAAGCAATATGCGAATAACGCCCACCCGGCACATAGCAGCCCGCGGCTTGCATCGGCAAACATTTCTGCCCAGCAACCAACCCATCGATAATCTCGCATTGCACATCTTGCATGGTGCTTTTCTGGGTTTCGGCAAATTTCTTTACATTGCTATACGCAAAGGCAATATCTTTTTTCAGCTGTGTTGGCACTTGTTCTGATGCGCGTGCAATTTCTGCTTCGGTAAGATTGATATTGCCAGTATATTTATCAAATTTCTGTGCGTAATCGCGGGCAGTATCCTCGCCACCTTGTTCAATATCGTTCAAGATATTCTGCACCGTTTCAGTGACTGAAACTGCATCGCTGCTGGCAGTTTTGTTGGCTTTTTTAAGATATTGCACTTTAGTATTTTGCACATTAGCATTTTCTATTGGCATATCTATCCCCCTTAATAATGAACATTTTTATGGCAAATAATAAGCAATAACGCGCTAAAAAGCAAGTATTATTCAAAATATAATATGGCAATAGATGCATTATATTTGCTATAGCATTAATTTATAAATAACATTATTACGCAATTAATTTTTCATATTTTCTAATAAATAACCAACAATCTTTTGAACTAATGCGTAGCCCTTGCTTATCCTCAACAATCACACCTGCTTTTGTACCAATATTACGCTCTAATATTTCAGGAATTTCTAGCAATCTATAAATAACACCGCCCGTTATAATTTTAGGATATAGGTCTTTTGATGGAAAAAAATAAGCGCGCGCGAACGCTTGGATTTGTATCGCTGATTGATTGCAATCAATAACAGGATTATCATAACAAAGTGTACCAAACGAATAATAAGTGGCTTGCGTCTTATCTTGTTTTATCCTAGAAAAACTTTGATTATTATTCAACTTCGTCAAGAAATTCTTTATAATTTTTGCATCTGCCTGTTGACATAATTGATAGGACTCTTCATTTGTCTTACCTTTAATAGAGAAAATTTCTTGCTCGATAATATCGCCTGTATCAATCTGTGTATCAACAAAATGCAATGTTGTTCCCATCTGGGTTTCACCTAATAATATTGCATGTGTTATTGGTCCTACCCCGCGATATTTCGGCAAAGCACCATGATGTAAATTAATAATATTACCAGACATAAAATCAATCATATCTGCTTTAATAATAATAGAAAATTGTGTAAATAATAAATAATCAGGTTTGGTTTTTTTTAACTGATCTAATAATGTTATGCTATCAATAATAGGAAAAACCGTCATTCCCAACTGCTTTGCATAATTCATATTATCACAAGCGATTTGCTCTTTTTTAATATAGCAGTAAATCACTTCCCAATCGGCAGACAAAATCTTACTTGCGTGATATAATGCAAGATGTGTTTCATTGCCTTTGCCACAAATAATTATTTTTTTTGACATTATTTCATCCACTGTAATAATGATAAGATTATATATCATATTGCATATGATACGGATTATGTTGTAATAGGTTTAAATTTTTATGAATCCATACTTACCAGCAATGGGTTAAAGGCACAATCAATTAATAAAAATTGCGTCTCTTACGGCGATAAAGATAGAGGTGATGGCGCGCCCATTGATATAGTGGCGCAGCAAAAAACATATTTGATATAACTAATAGACGGATGCTCATCATGTCAATCCATATCGGCATATTTTTGCCAGATATGTTTGCAGAACACATTTTTATCTGTATCCCACGGTTTTCCACGACCTGCCCAATGAAGAAGTTTTCGTTGATTATTGAATAGACTTTCCAAATTGGGAAAGCCACTCCAAATTGGTGATAATTCTATATAATTATCTGCTGTATAAAAATTCAAAACAGTTTGGTCATCTAACTGATACTCAGTGGCAAGCTGAATGGCTTGCTCGGTAAAATTATCTTGCCGCATTTTTTCAAGTGATAATACCAGCACCCCTGAATTAAAGTGAGGATTTAGCATATTAAAAGATACGCTCGCAGATTTTTGGAAGTTAAGTAATTTATCTTTAGGTAACAAGTGCCAAAACTTGCTTATTATTAAAGGATTTTTGTTCATCCAAGCAGGATAAGAATCTCTTTTGGCAGCCAGCGGGGCATCGACTAATTCCGTTTGGTAAAGCTCGGCAACATCGCCCTGCACAGTGATATCAATATCTAAATATAATATTTTATCAATATCGGGTAATAATTCAGGTAAAAATAACCTATCCATACAAGATACAGTTAGATGAGAATATAGGTTTAATTTTGTATCTTGTAGAAATTTTCCCATTTCAAACCATTGAATTGGTGCTTGCTTGCAGGCTTTTTCAATCGGTTTAATTTTATCATCAGGCACATCACGCATCAACATGATATAACGCGTAGCACAGCTTGTGTTGGCTTCGATGGAATTTATCAATGCGGGCACATAATCGGCAATATTTTTATCAAACGCCAACGCAATCGGCACTTCTTTAATCGCTTGTTTGCGCGGTGTTTCAGGCTTTATATCGGATTTTGCTAATGGCGTATTTTCCTTAACAAAAAATACTTTATATTGCTTGCGTTCGCGCCGTGATTGTTCTACCAAGGGCATGGTCAGCTCGCGCCAATAAGCGTAAATTTCATCAGCGCTAGAATCACCCGCCATGATTTTGCCTAATATCTTATCAAGCAAATCAGTTAGCCCATAACGCATATTATCAAACGCGTCATCATCAATATCAATCAGCCCATCAAAGCGTGTATCAACCTTATTTTTGTGTATAAACCGTGCGTCGCCACCCAATGCACGGGTTGGCAAATAGCAATATAACCGTGAGGTTATTACTTTTCTGGCATTGCGAAACCGCCGCAAAAGCAAAAGCGATTCAGTGATATTTTCATCAAAAGAGCAGGCTTTAACAGCTATATACTTATTCTCAATCTGGATGGCACTCGGTTTCATCTTGGCATCCACATCCAATATCTCATCGCTGGGGTCTATCTTATCAGCAAGCGCCAAAGTTGTTGTAACACAGCCTGAAAAAAACGCATCAATGCCCTGATTCATCAATAAATCACGGGTTGTAATATCAAAGCAACCAATTGGCGCAAAGCGTTTGAGGTAAGCAATATATGATTCAGTTAAATCTTCGGGGTCTTGTAGATGGAACGAGAAAAAAATCGGCAAATATTGGCTTGGTAAAGGGATAACTGGTATAATACCGAATGGTTTATAGCCAGACGACCCAAACACAGGATACCATATCGGGGCATTATTTTTTTGAGGGGCCGTCAAGTTCCAAGTAGCATCACGGTCGGCAACCACAATCTTACCACTGCTTGTGATATTCCGCCGTTCATTTTCAGACCATGATTCACGTAAGGCAGTAAAAGATGCTCTCAACGCTTTGCTATCAATCTGCCAATTACTATTTGCATCACCATCAATCAGGGCATTATCGGGCAGATGGCGGGCAATATGCCGCATTACGGCAACAGTCTGGATATAATCGCCTATATTCGTGCTTGTTCTGTTATAATCAACTGATTTATAATCCATCAATGCCAGATTAATCTGGGCTAAATTAGTTTGCTTTGGTGAATTGCTGAGTTGAGGACGGGGCCGAAAAGCGTCGGGTAGTGGTAATCTCAGTGTCTGTGTTTCACCCAATATGTTCGCAAGATAAGCATGGCTCCAATAATTGGCATATAGAGTGTTGTTATCCATAAGCCCATCTAAAATAGCAAAAGCACGTTGATAACTTCCTTTGGCAATATATAAAGTTACCTTAAGCGAATCAACCTGATGCATTAGGCTTACATCATCACTTTCAATTTGATTAAGCAGTTGTTCAGCTTCGTCAAACTGACCGATAATCAGCATTGACCGCACTATTAGGAGTTCGCAATCTGTTATTTTTATCCCTTTTTCAATTGAGGCGGTAAAAAAATTAATGGCATTGCGATAATAACCTCTGCTGAACAGATCCGAGCCACAAATATACTCTTCTTCCGCATCGCTATCACTTTCACTTTTATTCTGACGGTTGCGTTTTGACATTTACTGATGGCTCCAGAATGGTATCTTAAATTTACTCTCATCAATTTTGCAAATAGCGTACCATAATATTCTATGTTATATCTGATGATGCATATTTAACGATAAAAAAGATGAAAAAATAACGCATTTATAATTGTATGATTACTTTTATTTTCTTGTTTATAGTTACTTTTAAGACCATGTGTTTTTTGTAATTTTAAGATTATAAAAATAAACTAATTCTGAATATCAGCATATTGTTGCCAAATATCTTTGTAGCGCGCATTTTTATTTTTATCCCACGGTTTTTCGGGACCTGCCCAATGAATAATTTTCCGCTCATTAATGGATAATATCTCTTTATTAGAATAACCATTCCAAGCTTTAGGTAGTTTTATATAATCATTGTTTGCATAAAAATTCAAAATATGTTGATCATGCATTTGATAATCATGCGCAAGCTGAATGGCTTGCTCGGTAAAATTATCTTGCCGCATTTTTTCAAGCGATGCCACCAGCACCCCTGCATTGAGATTATTGTTTATGAGATTAAGAGATACACTTGCAGATTTTCGTATCGCCAGAAATTTATCGGTAGGAAAATGATGAAAATCGTTTTCTATACCAATAACATGCTTGCTCCAAGGATGCAGGTCTTCTCTTGCAGCCAGCGGGGCATCGACTAATTCCGTTTGGTAAAGCTCGGCAACATCGCCCTGTACAATCATATCAATATCTAAATATAATATTTTATCAATATCGGGTAATAATTCAGGCAAAAACAACCGATCCATGGTGGATATGGTTGTATGCGAATATAGTTTTGATTTTGTATCTTGTAGAAATTTTTCCATTTCAAACCATTGAATTGGTGATTGTCTGCATGCTTTTTCAATCGGGGTTAGTTTTTCATCGGGCACATTGCGCACCAACATAATATAGCGCGTAGCACAGCTTTTATTGGCTTCAATGGAATTTATCAATGCTGGCACATAATCGGCAATATTTTTATCAAACGCCAACGCAATCGGCACTTCTTTTTTCTTTATATCTGGCTTTTGGGTATCTGATTTTTTTGCGGGTTTATTTTCCTTAACAAAAAATGGTTTATATTGCTCGCATTCGCGCCGTGATTGTTCCATCCAGGGCATGGTCAGCTCGCGCCAATAAGCGTAAATTTCATCAGCGCTAGAATCACCCGCCATGATTTTGCCTAATATCTTATCAAGCAAATCAGTCAGTCCATAACGCATATTATCAAACGTGTCATCATCAATATCAATCAACCCATCAAAGCGCTTGTCAGCCTTATTTTTGTGTATAAACCGTGCGTCGCCACCCAATGCACGGGTTGGCAAATAGCAATGTAACCGTGAAGTTATCACTTTTCTGGCATTGCGAAATTGTTGTAAAAGCGCAAGTGATTCAGTAATATTTTCATCAAAAACACGGATTCTAACAGCTGGATATTCATTCTTAATCTGGATGGCACTCGGTTTCATCTTGGCATCCACATCTAATATCTCATCGCTGGGTTCTATGTCACCAGCAAGCGCCAAAGTTGTTGTAACGCAACCTGAAAAGAAAGCATCAATGCCCTGATTCATCAATAAATCACGGGTTGTAATATCACGACAACCAATCGGTGCAAAGCGTTTGAGGTAAGCAATATATGGTTCATTCAAATCGTTGACACGATTGAGATGGAACGAGAAAAAAATCGGCAAATATTGGCTTGGTAAAGGGATAACGGGCACGATTTCGAATGGTTTATGGGCGAACCAACCAAACACAGGATACCATATCGGGGCATTATTTTCTGCATTATTTTTTTGGGGGGCGGTCAAGTTCCAAGTAGCATCACGGTCGGCAACCACAATCTTACCACTGCTTGTTACATTGCGCCGTTCATTTTCAGACCATGATTCACGTAAGGCAGTAAAAGATGCTCTCAACGCTTTGC
>JAHZMA010000095.1 GCA_022599575.1 Alphaproteobacteria bacterium
TAAAAATCATCATCATGAGTTGACGCAAGCATTAAAATCATGGCATATCATATATGAAGTTATTCCACTTTCGGAACAAGATAGCTTTATCATCATTTGTAAGGAGTTTTACCATGATACAAAGTAATTACGATACCAAAATAATATCGATTTCTAACCAAAAAGGCGGGGTTGGTAAAACCACCACCGCTATCAATTTGGGCACAGCATTGGCGGCTGCCCATAAAAAAATTCTGATTATTGATTTGGATTCACAACGAAACGCCACCACTGGCTTGGGCATTAATCACCATACCACCAATAGCTATCAATTATTATTAGGAAAAATCACTGCCGAACAGGCGATTATGGCGACCAAAATTCCCAATCTTCACCTTATCCCATCATCAGTTGACCTCTCTGGTGCTGAAATTGAACTCACTCATATGCAAAACCGTGAATATTTGCTGAAAAATGCGCTTGCATCAATCAAAGGACAATTTGACTATATTCTCATTGATTGCCCGCCTGCACTCGGTTATCTCACATTAAATGCGCTATGTGCCTCCAATTCAGTGATGGTGCCATTACAATGCGAGTTTTATGCGCTTGAAGGGCTTAGCCATTTGCTAAAAACCATCGGCCGTGTAAAGCAAAAATTAAACCCATTACTCAATATAGAGGGAATTGTGCTCACCATGTATGATAAGCGTAATAATCTATCGGATTTGGTTGCCAATGATGTCAAAAATCATTTAGGCGATAAAGTCTATCAAACAATTATTCCACGCAACATTCGTATCTCGGAAGCCCCTTCGCATGGTAAGCCCGTGTTGCTTTATGATTATCAATGTTCTGGCTCTACCGCTTATATCGATCTTGCAGGCGAAATCTTGCAACAACATCAAGAAAGGATTCCAGCATGAATGCGAAACCAAATTTAGGCAAAGGCCTCTCCGCCCTATTGGGTGATGAAATATCAATGCTCAATTCTAATGCTGATAATGATTTGCAAAATATGCAAGGCTATCGCAAATTGCCGATTGCTTTGTTGGTAGCGCAAAAAGACCAGCCGCGAAAATATTTTGCAGAACAACCATTACAAGAACTGGCAGAATCGCTCAAAAATAGTGGCATGTTGCAACCCATTTTGGTGCGCCCAACCAATAAGCAAGGGAGTGGGCAAACACATGCACAAACAACACAGGGACAATTTGAAATCATTGCTGGCGAACGGCGTTGGCGTGCCGCGCAACAAGCAGGGTTGCATGAAGTGCCAGTGATTATTCGCAATCTTGATAATCAAGAAACGTTAGAAATTGCGTTAATTGAAAATATGCAACGCGAAAATTTAAGCCCCGTTGAAGAAGCCTATGGGCTTAAAAAATTGCAAGAAAATTTTCATTATACCCAAGAAATGTTAGCTGAACGGTTGGGCAAAAGTCGTCCTGCCATTGCCAATGCTTTGCGGTTATTGCAATTACCAACAAAAATTCTTGATGATATTCAAACAGGTACATTAAGTGCTGGGCATGGCAGATGTTTGGTCGGGTTAGATGAAAATCAAGCCATTGATATTGCTCAGCAAATAAAAGATAAAAAATTATCGGTACGGGCTGTTGAAAAAATGTTAGCATCACTTAAAACAGAAAAAATTGGTGGTGTTGAACAACATATAAATACAAACACGCCAGAGCTCAATCCGAATATCATTGACCAACAACGAAAATTACAAGAAAAGCTTGGCATTACAGTTGATATTATCGAAAAAAACAATCAAGGAAAAATCATTCTTAATTTCACCGACCCTGTGCAATATCGCCATTTAATTAATATTTTATTGGCATAAATTTGATTTTACCAACCTAATGATAAATTGAACGAAAGCCTGTTTTATAACGGGCTTTCGCAATTTTTTGTCGTAACGCAATGGCTTGACGCTTGTTCTTGCCATATTCTAAATTCATAAAAATGCGCTTATCCGCTAATTTTCTTTTATCACTTAATTTCATTTGCTTATCGATAATCGCTTGATAGATTTCAACCGATAATTTTCTTATTTTAATTAAGCGTCTTTTTTGCAAATAGGGCAGAATATCCGCTAAAATCACATGATGACAAAATCTGTGCAGGTGGTTTTCGAATAAGAGTGGAATATCCAATAAAATCATATCATGACGGCGTAAATAAGCCTGTTTAATAGCGTGATGCAATTCTTTTCGTACCAGAGGATGCAAAATATTTTCTAATATTTCTAATGATTTCTCGTCAGCAAAAACAATCTCACCCAATTTTTTGCGGTTAACTTTACTACCATCAATCGCTGATGGAAAACTGTTAGCAATTAATGCAAAAGCCTCATTATTAATTAAATGATGCACGGATTTATCGGCATCAAATACAACAATACCACGTCTTTTTAACAGACACACCAAACTACTTTTGCCGCTGGCAATAGACCCAGTAATGCCAATAATAATCATGATGCATCAAAGATAGATTTGCGTAATTCATCATCAATTTCTGGCATCACCCCAAACCAAAGATGAAATGCGTAGGCAGCTTGATAGAGTAGCATATCAAGCCCATTCATCGCGTGATGTTTCGCCTGTTTTGCATCAGCTAAAAATTTTGTCTGCAACGGCTTATACACCAAATCATAAGCAATGATGGATTGCTGATAGGCGGCAAAATCAAAATCAATATCATTTTCACCATTCATGCCACATATGCTACTATTAATAATTAAATCAATATTTTCAATATTTTCTAGTGATTTCTTTACCTTAATTATGGTTTTTGGATAATAGGCAGAAAATTCATCGCGTAATTGTTCTGCACGCGCTAAGGTACGATTATAAATAATAATCTCTGGAAGTTTTTCATTCAACAACGCATATAACACAGCACGGGCGGCGCCACCTGCACCAATTAACACTGCTTTTTGTGATTGATATGCAGGATATTTATATTTTAACGCAATCATAAAACCTTTAGCATCAGTATTATCGCCGTAAATTTTTTTACCCTTAAATATGATTGTATTGACCGCACCGATTTTTTGTGCAGCATCTGATAATTCATCACATAATGAAAGAGCAATTTCTTTTAGCGGTACGGTGAGATTTACTCCGTAAAATCCCATTTTTGGCAAAGATGGTAAAATATCAGCAAGATAGTTTTTATCCACCGGTAATGAGAGATAATTGGCATTAATTTGATATTTTTTTAGCCAAAATTGATGAATTTTGGGCGATAATGAATGGCTAATTGGATAACCTAACACAGCATAAAGTTTTTTTTCGGCCATTATCAACACGCTATTATCTGTTTTGTTCGTAAAAAATTCAATAAGGGCAATAAAGGCAAGCCCATAATCACCCAATAATCGCCTTGAATTTGCTTAAATAATCGAATACCCTCTGCCTCAATCATTGCACAGCCCACCGAATGCAAAATATTTTTCCCTGTTTGTGATAGGTAATTATCTAAAAAATTATCAGAAAAATCAAACATTTCTAGCTGCGCATGGTCGCAATACTCATAAACTTTATTACCCTGATGATGAACCGAAACCGCACTATAAAGCATTTGAGTCTTGCCCCTTAATTGTTGCAGTAACCGTTTTGCTTGTTCCATATTTTTTGATTTTTGTATAATTTTATCACCACATATCATCACACTATCACCGCCTATCACGTAAGATTCAGGATATTGCTTGCCAATAAAATCAGCTTTCTTATTTGCTAAAAATTGTGCTAATTGAGGATGTTTACCGATAAATTGCTGTTTTAACAAAGCCTCATTTAAACCAGATGGCAACACAGAATAGTTAATACCCGCAAAATCACATATTTTTTGACGTGTTTGACTTTTTGAGGCTAAAATAATATCAGGCTCTTTACTGTTCTTTATATTTTTCATATTCATTTAAGATATAAGCAGAGACTTCTTCGATAGAACGATTAGTGACATCAATCACTTTAATATTATGCGTTTTAAAAAATTTTCGTGCCTCTCTTATTTCTTCGCGTACAGCAATAGGGTCAGTATATTCAAAACCATAATTATCAACTGATAATGTTTCTAATCTGCTTTGTCTAATCGCCACTAAATTATTGAAATTACTAATTAAACCAACAATTAATTGATTAGGATTACGCGTTTTTTTATCAAAATATTTTGGTAAAATTGTTTCTTGGATAAAAGGTACATTCGCAACTTTAATGCCTTTATTCGCAAGATACATACAAGTTGGTGTTTTTGATGTACGTGATAAGCCGATAATAATAATTTCGGCCTCATCTAAATTCCAATGTGACTGCCCATCATCATGGGTTAAAGCAAATTCAATTGCATTAATACGCTTAAAATAATCCTCATCTAATAAATGTTGCTTTCCCGGACGATTGGTCGGCTGTAATTTTAGAAATTTAGAAAGAGCGGTAATCCCTTGTTGAAGTACAGGCACAGCTAAAATTTTTGCCTTTTCAAGATTTTTTAATAATAATTCTTCTAATGCAATATTCACAATAGAATAGAAAACAATTATATTTTCAGTTTTACCCTGTTCTAATATTATTTGATTGATATCTTTTATCTGACTATCAGTTCGGACTAAAGAAAAAATATGTTCTTGAATATTTTCCATTGAAGGAAATTGTCCTAAACAAGCTTTTACTGTATTTTGAACCGTTTCGCCTGATGAATCTGAAATCATAAAAATATGATAAGTTAGTGTTTGCATAAGGGTAATATGTGGATAAAGTTATTAATAATGTGTTTTTTTTAAATAACAATAATTTGTTACTTTTTTATACCTTTACTTATACACAATTTTAACATAATAAAATACAAAGAATAATAACATGAAAAGCGATGATAAATTATCCACATATTTCTCTGTTAAGTTTTCAATAGTATCATCGTTTTAATTAAAGGTTTTTTTATTACTTATAAAATAGTTTTCCACATTTTTTATCTGGCTATTTCAACAATAATTGTTTATTTTGTTGATAAAACTTATTCGTGCTATTCACCGACATATTAATATAGATGTTATTAATTAATAAATTAAATAAAACCAATCAATCAGATATTCCCATTTGGATTATGCGTCAAGCAGGGCGTTATTTACCAGAATATCGGCAATTACGCACTAAATTTCCATCTTTTCTAGATTTTTGCTATACAAAAGATGCGGTTACTGAAGTAACATTACAACCAATTCAAAGATTTGATTTAGATGCTGCTATTATATTTTCTGATATTTTAATTATTCCTGATGCGTTAGGGTTAGATGTTATATTTAAGGAAAATGAAGGTCCGATAGTTGAAAAAATCACGACTGACAAAATTTTTCAAAAATTAAATTTAGAGCATATCATTTCTTATTTACAACCAGTATATCAAGCAATTAAACAAACCCGTGTAGCCTTAAGTGATGATAAAGCGTTGATAGGATTTTGTGGCGCGCCATGGACATTAGCCTGTTATATGATTTCAGGACAAAATATCCAAAATTTTTATGATGCTAAAAAAATGCTTTATTGTGAACCTGTTTTATTCCAAAAAATCATCGATTTACTGACTGAAGCAATTATTTTATGCCTAAAACAGCAAATTAAAGCTGGTATTAATGCCATTCAAATTTTTGATAGCTGGGCTGGATTGTTACCACCTGATGAATTTATGCGATTTTCAATTCTACCAACCACAAAAATTGTTAAAATGATTCGTCAAGATTATCCTAATATTCCGATTATTGGTTTTCCACGCGGCGGTGGTGAAAAAATTATTAGCTATACAAAACATACTCAAATTAGTGCGTTACAATGCGATGAATTCACGCAAATGCTTGATATTGCAAAAAAAATCCCTGATACAGTCTTGCAAGGAAATTTAGATCCATTACTTTTACTTGGTGATGATAAGCAACTTATACACAAAATTAACATATTACTCAATCAGATGAAACCTTATCATTTTATCTTTAATCTAGGGCATGGTATATCAAAACATACCGACCCCGATAAGGTTAAATTATTAATTGATGTGATAAGAAATTTTACGAATGACCGAAAAAACCAATGAGAAAATTGCCATAATTTTATTTAATTTAGGCGCACCTGATAATTTACAAGCGGTGCGTCCATTTTTATTTAATTTGTTTTTTGATAAAAATATCATTCGTTTGCCTTATTTTTTAAGATTACCGCTTGCTTATTTAATTTCTAAAAAACGCGATAAAACCGCACAAGAAATTTACAAAATATTAGGTGGTGGCTCACCCTTATTGCCAAATACTCAAAAACAGGCTGACTTACTACAAAAAAACCTTAATAAAAATAAAGATAAGCAATTTCAATGTTTTATCTCAATGCGCTATTGGCATCCGATGATAAAGCAAACTATGCAACAGGTGAAAAAATTCAATCCTGATAAGATTGTTTTACTGCCACTTTATCCGCAATATTCTACCACTACCACACGTTCATCATTGCAACAATGGCATCAATTTGCGCCAGAATATCGCAATATCACCCAGCAAATATGTTGCTATCCCGATAATCAGGGTTTCATTAACGCATCGGCGATGCTATTAAATCAGCAATTAAAGAGCATAAAGAATTTTGATGAATGGCGAATTTTATTTTCGGCACATGGTTTGCCAAAAAACATTGTTGATGCGGGTGACCCTTATTGTCAGCAAATTGAATTAACTGCCAAAAAAATTGCTGATAAAATAGACAAAAAGCCAGAATGGTTGGTATGTTATCAAAGCCGTGTTGGGCCGCTAAAATGGGTTCAGCCCTATACTGAAGATGAAATTATTCGCGCTGGTAAAGATAAGAAATCATTGATTATTATGCCGATTGCGTTTGTTTCAGAACATTCCGAAACATTGGTTGAGCTAGACCATGAATATCACGAATTGGCACAAGAAAATCATGTCAAAGATTATATTAGAATCAACACAGTTTCGGAAAATTCGCATTTTATTGATGGGCTTGCTGATGAAGTGCAGCATATTTTAACAAGTAATAACAAGCTTTTATCCTCTTGCAGTGGCTTTCAATGTGCAAAATCTTATACAGATTGCCCGCATCATCAAAACGCGCAATCATCATAGATATGTATCAATTTTTATTAAGCTGTCACATTATTTCTTTCACCGCTTGGATGGCGGGACTGTTTTATTTGCCACGTTTATTCGTGTATCATAGCGAGGTTAAAATACAAGCTGAAACGGCACAAATTTTTGCCAAAATGGAATATCGCTTGCTAAAATTTATTATGAACCCTGCCATGTTGCTCACATGGATTTTCGGTATTTTGTTGTTATTACAGCTTGATAATTTACTGATGTGGTGGGTATCGCTTAAATTAATAGCGGTTTTATCTTTAACAATATTTCATATGTATCTTGGCAAATGCCGTAAAAATTTTGAGGCAGGGATTAACCCAAAATCATCACGCTTTTATCGAAAAATTAACGAGATACCAACTATTTTATTGATTATTATCGTATTTTTGGTGATTTACAAGCCGTAACATTAGTAAGAAAAAGATTAAGATTAACAAAAATGCACAGCTAAAATAAAAATATCTCACCCCCAATGCGATGAATAAGAAACCTGCACCAGACGAGCCAATAATCCGCGCTAAAGATGCCAATGATTGTGCCGTGCCTAAAATTAACCCATGTTGGTTCTCACTCACCGATTGACTCATCAGGCTTTGCATACAAGGATTATGCAAACTTAACCCAGCGGCGGCAAAAATAACGGGCATAAAAGCCATCACCTGATTCGATGCGGCAAAGGGCAAGATTAAAAACCCACATGTTAACAATAAGATACCGCATAAAATCAATGTTTTTTCTGAAAATATTTTATTTAAGCGTCCTAATAAACCCCCTTGAATGATAATAGAAATTAGCCCCGAACATGCCAATAGCCATGATAAAAAACTGGCATCACGCTGTAAAATAAATTTAATCCATAATGCGAAGCTGCCCTCTAATGATGTAAAAATGATAAGCACCAAAAAATAGCAGAGGAATAAGAGTTTAATATTCGGTAATTTTTGAATGATTTTGAGTGATTTGGTGAAGGAATAATTTTCTTTTGTAATTTTTCGCGATGCGGGCAAGGCATAAATGCTGGTACATGCAATGATGAGACTCATGATTGCGCTGATAAAAGCGGTGATTTCATAATGATAATAATTGAGCAAAATACCGCTAACGGTTGGGCCTAACGTAAAGCCAATGCCAAAACTTGCGCCTAATACGCCCATCGCCTTTGTTCTGTTATGGTTACTGCTGATATTGGACATATAAGTAAGGCTAGAGGCAAGCCAACCCGCCGAAAAACCTGCCATGATTCGAATGATGAATAATTCTGTCACATTTTGCGATAATGCCAACAATAAATAACATAATGCTGATAAAAACGCGCTGATGATGAGGGTCTGCTTGGCACCATATTTATCAGCCATGATGCCCCAAATCGGCGCAGAAATAAAAGCCGCAGCTGAAAATGATGCAAAAATAACCGATGCTAACGCAGGATCACCCCCACGTGCCAGCACCATAAAGGGAAGTGATGGTATCACTAACCCTAAAGCAAAAATATAAAAACTATTGGCAATAAAAATAGGTAACATTAGCGTCTTTCAAATAATTTTTCTAAATCATGAAGATTCATTTTAATATAGGTTGGTCTGCCATGATTGCATTGTGCGGCATTTGGCGTTTGTTCCATTTGGCGCAATAAAGCATTCATATCATCAATTTGCATGATTCTACCAGAACGAATCGACCCATAACAAGCAATCGTCGCACAAATTCTTTGCAAAATATCGGTTAAGGGCTGGTTATCCTCATTGGCAAATGCTTCTAACAATTGGTCAAATAACCTATCAAAATTGGGTTTTTTCAACATGGAAGGCACAGCATGAATAATAATCTCATCACTGCCAAAACTTTTGATTTCCAACCCACAATCATTAAGATATTGCTGATGCAATAATAATAAATCGCATTGTTCTTTAGAAAAAGATAGAATTTCTGGCACTAATAATTTTTGTGATTCGATGGTTTTTTGTTGTAAATTTTGCTTTAATTTTTCATAAACAATACGCTCATGGGCAGCATGTTGGTCGATAATGATAAAGCCATCTTCATTTTGCGCGATAATATAATTTTCGTGAATTTGCGCCATTGCCGCGCCCATTGGGTAGTTTACCATCGAATCAGCCATCGCATCGCTTTGTTGAGAATAATTTTGTTCGTAACTGTGATTGGCAGGTGGTGCAAAATCTTGTGCCTGTTCGTTTAAGTGAATTTGCTCTTTTAAACTCTGTATTGACGGATTTTGTATCTGATAACCAGATGGGTGATGCTGATAGGGCTGATATTGATTAAAAGAATTTTTGAGCGAATCACTATGATGGACGGCAACATGTCCGCCTTGTTGCAAAGTTTGTTTTACAGATGTAAATAAAAAATGCCGTATTTTTTGAGGGTCACGAAACCGAATTTCAGTTTTGGCGGGGTGTACATTCACATCAATTTGTTTGGCAGGCAGGGTTAAAAATAAGGCACATACAGGATAGCGTCCGTTCGGGATAAAATCTGAAAAAGCGGCGCGTAATGTGCCAATCAATAATTTATCCTTCACCACGCGCCCATTGACGAAGAAAAATTGACGGTCATTCCTGCCTGCCGTATAAGTTGGCAAGCCAATATAGCCTTGCAAATCTATCTCATCGCTTTGTTGTGATAGATGAATATAATTATCATTCAGCTCTTTATGAAATAAAGCCTTATGGCGCTTAAAGAAATTTGCAGTAAAGCCTTCGCTAAATAAGGCTTGTTCAATCGCTGGCAATGCAAAACGTTGCTTGGTGCCATCATGATAATCAAACGCAATCTGTGGATTGGCAAGAATCAGCGATGCATAGCTATTAAAAATATGCAACGCCTCATATTGGTCGGAACGTAGAAATTTAAGTCTTGCAGGAGTGGCATAAAAAATGTCGCGCACCTCAATCGATGTGCCTTGTGGGCAATAGGCGGGTTTTGATTCGGTAATTTTACCGCCTTCGATTGTTATTTTATGGCCGCGCTCTTGCTTGGCTGTTTTGCTGGTAATGCTCATACGGCTGACCGAAGCGATTGATGGTAGTGCCTCACCTCGAAAACCATAATGATTGATTTGCGTTAATGTTGTATCAGGTAATTTTGAGGTGGCATGGCGTAAAATCGCCAATTCTAAATTTTCCTTATCCATACCATCGCCATTATCACGCACCGCGATAAAGGATTTACCTGCATGGCGAATCTCCAGCGATATTTTACTGGCATTGGCATCTATCGCATTTTCTACCAGCTCTTTCACCACTGATGATGGCTTTTCAACCACCTCGCCTGCAGCGATTTGATTGATAAGATTTTCGGGCAATAACTTAATTGTCATGAATGCAATAAAATCAGCCAAATGCTTAAAGAAAACCCAAGAATAAGGAATATGATATAACGCCAAACAGGCACAAAATAGGGTAATTTTTCTGGTTTTTGCTGATAAGTTGCCTTGCCGTGAATCATTGCCGCCGTTAGATTTTGTTTTTTGATAAAGTGATAATAAAGAATCACTGCAATATGGATGAAAACCATCGCGATTAATATTTTTGCCGATATTGAGTGAAAATATGTGAGTGTATCTGATAAGTCACGGCTGATAAGGGGGGCAAAAGCACCTTCAAATAAAATAGAATCATTACTGAATAAGCCAAATATAATATGGGCTACTAATAATAATAACATGGCAACCACCATCAGCGCACCCAGCGGATTATGGCCAATTGTGTGATATTTGCCCTTAAGATAGGCAAAAACATATTGTGGCTTAAAAAATTCACTGAAACGCAATGTTTGCGCGCCAAATAATCCTGCCAATAATCGAAAAAATAATAATCCTGCCATCAGTGACCCTAGTATCGCATGGGCTTCAATTCTTCCCGTTTTGACCGTAACAACCGCGCCAATAAATAAGAACACCAACAGCCAATGAAATAATCGAGTGGCTTTATCCCAGATAAGAATTTTATACATTTTTGCCTCCTTATTTTAAGTTAATTGCTATTATTTTGAGAGAGTAGCATTTTTAATTTGTAAAGACAATCTAACGCTTCTCTTGGCGGCAATTCATCAGGATTAATTTTTTGCAATAAGGCGATAATGGCGCGTTCATCATTATGAGTTTCTTGTGGCTTTTGCCAATCATGCGCGGGCAATGTTTGGATATTTTTATTTTCTTCTAATGATTGTAAAATTATGGAGGCACGGGTAACAATATCATCGTTAATGCCCGCCAGTTTGGCAACATGAATTCCGTAAGAACGATTTGCACTGCCTTGTTTAATCACATGGCTAAATAGAATCTCGCCCTGATATTCTTCAACCGCAATATGCATCGGCACCAGATGCTGGCAATGGGCTTGCAACAGATTAAGCTCGTGATAATGGGTGGCAAAAAGGGTACGGCATTTAATTTTATCATGCAAATATTCAGTGATGGCATGGGCAAGCGATAACCCATCAAAAGTAGCAGTGCCACGCCCAATCTCGTCTAAAATCACCAATGATTTTTCGGTGGCATTATTCAAGATATGCGCTGTTTCTAACATTTCAACCATAAAAGTTGAATGGCCACGCGCAATATCATCACCCGCACCCACACGGCTAAATAATTTATCAATCAAACCAATTTCAGCATGTTCAGCAGGTACGTACAGCCCTGCTTGCGCCATCACCGCAAGTAACGCATTTTGCCGTAAAAATGTACTTTTACCTGCCATATTCGGACCCGTTAAAATCCATAAAAAATCATCCGATGATAAATGGCAGTCATTGGCAATAAAATTTTGTTGTGCGTTACGAGTCGCTAACTCAACAATTGGATGCCGCCCTTGTTTGATATGCCAATTAAGGCTATCATTGATGGTCGGGCAGTGATAATCATGGCTTTTGGCAAATTCAGCATGAGATGTTAGCAAATCAAATAGGTTGAGCGCATCGGCAATTTCAAAAATTTCACTGCTTTGTTGCAAAATTTCTTCTTTTAAGGCCATAAATAATTCAATTTCAAGCGCGGTGGCTTTTTGTTTGGCATCCATAATATCACGCGCAGATTGTTCCAACATTTGGGTGGTAAAACGTGCCGTATTGGCGGTGCTTTGCCGATGGATAAAATCTGTGGTTAATTTTTCGCTATGGCGTACGGGAATTTCAATGAAGATGCCTAACACATTATTTTGTTTGATTTTTAAGCTTTCCACCCCTGATTGCTTTTTATATTTTTGCTCTAATGCCAGTAAGATTTGCTTGCCATCATGGTTTAGCTTTTGCAAATGGTCTAATTGGGCTGAAAAATTTTCTTTGATAAAACCACCATCGCGAATCAAGGCGGGCAATTCAGTTTTTAATGCTGATTGCAATTTATTTTGTAATTGCGAAAGCGGGTGTATTTGGGCAAAGGCGGTTTGAATCAATGCTGGCATATCATGAATATCACTTGCCAATAATGCTTTAAGTTCAAATGAATATTGTAAATTATCGGCAATGATTCGCATATCACGGGGCGAGCCTCGCTCTAAACTTAAACGATTAAGGCTTCGTTCCATATCACCAATTTTTGCTAATAAATCAGTGATTTGCTGATAATTCACCGCATGGTTTTGGCAAAAATCCTGCATTGCTTTAATGCTATGATGGCGAGCGGTAATGTCATCAATCTGGCATAAGGGGGCATTCAGCCATGATTTGAGCAAGCGCGCGCCACCAGCAGAACGGCAATGGTCAATTTTTGCCAATAGGCTATGTTGCCTGCCATGCAGAGAATCACAAATTTCTAAACTCAACCGCGCATTTTTATCGATTTGCATATAATGATTGGTTTCAGAATTTTGCAATTTCTTAATATGCGGCATCACATTCACTTGCATGATGCGAACATAATCAATCAAACTGCCCGCAGCGATAATTTGCGTTTTGCTAAAATCACCTAATGATGTAAGTGGCATGGCAAAAAAATCTATTAAGTAATTTTCAGTGTTTTTAGAATCGAATCGACTCAAAGGCAGAAAAGTGATTTTATTGAGAAAAGGTTCAATAATGTCAGTAAAAAAGTCATGCTTTTCGTCAGCAAGCAGAATCTCACTTGGGTCTAACCGATGGAGCAGATGACTCAAATCTTGCCATGCAACATTCTCGGTAAAAAAATCACCCGTTGACATATCAAGCCATGCAAGCGCGATATGTTGCCCCGAATGTACCAACGCGCATAAAAAATTATGGTTGCGAGCATTGAGTAAATTATCTTCAGTAATAGTTCCGGGCGTGATGATGCGGGTGATACCACGATTTACCACCGATTTTGCGCCACGTTTTTTTGCCTCTTTCGGGTCTTCTAATTGTTCACAAATGGCGATTTTTTTGCCCGAATCGATTAAGCGATGCAGATAGCTTTCATGCGAATGTACTGGCACACCGCACATTGGAATATCTTCGCCCTGATGTACGCCACGTTTGGTAAGGGTAATATCTAAAATTTTTGCAGCAGCAATCGCATCATCAAAAAATAATTCATAAAAATCACCCATGCGGTAAAATAACAAACATTCTGGCACTTTTGCTTTAATTTCAAAAAATTGTTGCATCATTGGCGTATGTTTGATTGGCACAATATCAAAATTTTGTTGTATGGGTTTGTTAGAATCAGTCATTTTGTTGCTGGAATTTCAATGCTGATGCATGTGCCAAATGGTCAACATGCTGATTATATTCATCAATATGATGCGCCTTCACCCAATGCCATTCAATTTTATATTTTTGATTTAATTCATAAATTTCTTGCCATAAATCTTTGTTTTTAACAGGTTTTTTATTGGCTGTGCGCCAGTTATTTTTCACCCAATTATGGCAATATTTTTGAATACCATCTTGCAAATAGCGGCTATCAGTATAAAGCAAAATGGGCAGATTTTTTTTGAGGCTGTTTAAGGCTTCAATCGCGGCGGTTAATTCCATGCGGTTATTGGTGGTATGGCTTTCGCCACCAGTGATTTCTTTTTTTGTATCGCCATAAATCAGCAATGCCGCCCAGCCACCTGCGCCCGGATTATTCAGGCAAGAACCATCAGTATAGATGATGATGTTTTTTTCGGTCATGCTAATATACGTGGCAGTTTAAATTGAATATTTTCCTCAGCGATTTTGATATGGTTTTCGGTAATATCATAATCTTGCCGTAAGCGATTGATAATGCCTTGCACCAATATTTCAGGTGCTGATGCGCCCGCACTGATACCTAAATTTTGGATTTTTTTGATTTCGTCCATCGGAATTTCACTCTCATCTTTGATGAGTCTCACAAAAGGCACACCCGCTTTACTGGCAACTTCTGCCAATCGAATCGAATTTGATGAATTATACGAACCAACAATCAAAACGCCTTGCGTATGTTTGGCAATTTCTTTAATTGCCATTTGCCGATTGGTGGTGGCATAGCAAATATCTTCCTTTTTTGGCACGGCAATGCGTGGAAAGCGGCTAATTAAAATATCGCGAATCTCAGCCGTATCATCTAATGATAGGGTGGTTTGCGTCACCAATGCGATTTTTTTATCATCGGGTATAACAATATTGCGCGCATCATCACTATCTTCTACAAGGCTGATTTTATCGGGTTCAACCTGCCCCATCGTGCCGATAACTTCAGGGTGATTTTTATGACCTATCAGCAGAATATGACAATCTTGTTCGGCATAATGCATGGTTTCATGATGCACCTTACTCACTAATGGGCAGGTGGCATCAATGTAAAAAAGCTTATATTGTTCGGCAAAGTCTGGTACTGATTTAGGCACACCATGTGCTGAAAATACGACAGGACGGCTGGTATCGTCCATTTCTTGCAAATCATCAATAAAAATCGCGCCCATTTTTTTAAGCTCATCAACCACATATTGATTATGCACGATTTCATGGCGCACATAAATTGGCGCACCATATTTTTCAATGGCTTGTTCTACAATCTGAATCGCACGGTCAACACCAGCGCAAAAACCACGCGGATTGGCAAGATAAATATTTAGCAAAGGCTTACTCATTATTTTACAATAATGATTCTCAATAAAAGTGCAAGCGACTTGTGCTAAATATCAAAACAAGTTATATCATCAAAATGATGAATAAAATTTTACGATATATAATGGTATGCTTGTTATTGGGTTTATTACTGGCAGGTTGTACCGAAAAACGTGCCATTAAAAAGGCAAGGTTGCAGGCGCAATGTCCAGAAATATTTGTGCTGAATCATACCGATTCGCTTGAAGTAAAAGCGCCGGGTTTTGAACGTACAAATAGCGTACTCTATCGGTTAAGTTTTGCCCAAGTAAGTGATGAATGTATTGTGAAAGAGGAAAAAACACGGATTCATTTTAATCTGGTGTTAAAAATGGAAGCTGATACTGAAACATCTGTTATCTATCCGCCTTTTGCGGTATTTGTCAGCTTTTTAGATGATGATAAAAAACCATTATTTCGTGAAAAAATCACCTATCGCCCCGGTGATTGGAAAAAATTAGATAAGTTACATATCAAAAATAAAATTACAATTGATTATCCTACAGATATAACACCGCCTGCCTATGTCTATTTGGGCTTTGTGCCTGATAAAGAAACATTACGTAAAAATTACCAATAAAAGCAACCAACTTTATCAATAAAAAGATTGACAATAAAGTGTAAAAACTTCATTGTGTAAGCAATATATTCCTTCCTCGTAACATTATGCCATTATATGACCTTGTTATCTTATCAAATTGATTTTAATGGTTTCATGTGTAATGTTTTCACTATGATAGTTTCAAAAAAATTATAACCTGATTTTATAAAAAGGTGAGTCTGATGCATCTGAATGACTTAAAGAAAAAATCCACCCAAGAATTATTAACCGAAGCTGAAGAAGCAGAAGTTGAAAATGCCAGCAATCTGAAACGACAAGAATTAATCTTTTCGATATTGAAACAAATGGTTTTACGCGATGTCACCATTTATGGCGAAGGTGTGTTAGAAATATTGGCAGATGGCTTTGGATTTTTGCGCTCTGCTGATGCCAATTATTTGGCAGGGCCTGATGATATTTATCTGGGACCCAACCAAATTAAAGCGTTGGGGTTACGCACTGGTGATACAGTAGAAGGCGAGATTCGCGCACCCAAAAATGGCGAACGCTATTTTGCGATGGTAAAAATTACCAAAGTTAATTATGAAGATACCGATGTGTTACGCAAACGGATTAATTTTGATAATTTAACACCGCTCTATCCCGATAGTAAATTATCATTAGAAATTGAAAATGTTCCGAGTGCAATCACAACCAGAGTGATTGATATTATCGCGCCGATGGGCAAAGGGCAAAGGGCATTGGTGGTAGCACCGCCACGTACAGGTAAAACAGTGGTGATGCAAAAAATTGCCCATGCCATTACCACAAATCACCCTGAGGTTTATTTGATTGTGCTTTTGATTGATGAACGCCCCGAAGAAGTAACGGATATGCAACGTTCTGTTAATGGTGAAGTGGTTAGTTCCACCTTTGATGAGCCGGCATCAAGGCATGTACAGGTGGCTGAAATGGTGATTGAAAAGGCAAAAAGATTGGTAGAACATAAGCGCGATGTGGTGATTTTACTCGATTCCATCACCCGATTGGCGCGTGCCTATAACACAGTTGTGCCAA
The DNA here is from genome assembly GCA_022599575.1 of Alphaproteobacteria bacterium. Lineage (GTDB taxonomy): Bacteria > Pseudomonadota > Alphaproteobacteria > JABAAW01 > JAHZMA01 > JAHZMA01. Next base: position 16,791 of record JAHZMA010000095.1, read on the forward strand.
GTTCGGGAAAAGTGCTAACGGGCGGGGTTGATTCTAACGCGCTACAGCGTCCTAAACGGTTTTTTGGTGCTGCCCGTAATATTGAAGAAGGTGGCTCGCTGACCATTATCTCTACGGCTCTGATTGATACAGGCAGCCGCATGGATGAGGTTATTTTTGAGGAATTTAAGGGCACGGGCAATTCTGAATTGATATTAGATCGTAAATTAGCCGATAAACGTACTTTCCCAGCGATTGATACCAACCATTCGGGCACACGCAAAGAAGAATTGCTGACTGATAAAGCCACGCTTTCTAAAATGTGGATGCTACGCCGTATTTTAATCCCGATGGGAACGGTAGATGGTATGGAATTTTTATTGAGTAAATTGAAAGAAACTAAAAATAATTCTGAATTTTTCGATTCGATGAATCAATAATATCGCGTCATTATTGTTACATTATCAAAAATGCAATCTTGTTGATGTTACATTTTAGTGATTGATGGTCACTAAAAGCTAAATCAAATTATTTCGCTGATGGTTCATATCGTCATTGATAAGATGATGCCATTAATGGTCAATAAAAATTGAACGTATTTTTGTATCTAGGCGAATCAATTTTATTGGTTTGGTAATTATCATGAGGCAATATTTATATTGCATGAGACAATACTTGCATTGCATGGATAGGTTTTCTTTTTTAAGATGAGATGATGCGTTGCTGATATGGAATGATTGAAAAATCATATTTTATAGTATTGCGATATGGTGATGCTGACGTTCATTATATTTTGATTGCATCATAACCAGTATATTTTGCCTCACATCTAATATTATATTTTGCGGTGCAATTGTTACGTTTTGGTAATTATCTTTCATAGTGGCTGAAAAATAATTCTAGATATGCAACCATTATAAAAAACAAATATTTTATGCAGGCTATAAAATTCTGGTTTTATATGTAGTTTGTTATTATATCACCTTATTGCTATTAAGGAATAAGCGGTGTATTAACAGCCATCACTTTGAATAAATGCCCCATTTGGTCAGGCGCGATTAAGCGATTTAATGCTTGATTGATATGTTGTGATTGTTTCGGATTCTTATCAATCAATCGTTCCGCACGCTTATTAATGCCCAAAGCGGTTAAAAAATATTCTTGACTGGCAAAGCTTACCGGTAAATCATGCTCGGCAAAAATATGATTGAGCAATACAAAATTGACATGGGCGGTTAAATCGCTGGTGCCGATATTTTGTAGTGGGTGGCTATAATGATGATTCTTAACAGCTTGCAGGCTTGGGGCATTGCGAAACAAATGCTCATCGCCATAATCAATTAATAACGCAACACCGCCATTTTTTTTGATGATGCTTGCAAACTGATGGCAAAAATCCAGCGCACTGGGTGAAAATTCAAACCATTGCCCGTTCTGTACGTCTCTATCAAGCTGTATGTTTGGTAAAATATAATGTAAGGGTTTTTGTAAGGGCTGATGGCTAAATTGTAATATTTGTTGCTGCGAATCATAAGCAATATAGGTTTCGTGCCATTGCTGGTTATCATATAAAAATTGCCGAATCGGCAGAGCATCTAAAAATTCATTGCCCCATAAAATGGTAAAACCATCGGGCAGCGAATCGATGCTTTGATGCCAAATAATCGGAAAAGATTGTAGTCTTTTTTGCTGTAAATTGATGAAATATTGACTGTTTTCAATAATATGAAAACTACTTTTTTGATATAATGTTGCATCTAATTTTTGTAATTGTGTGCAAATATCTCGCATTAAACTGCCACGCCCAGCACCGATTTCAACAAATAAAATCGGCTGTTTTGGTTTTTTGTGATTGATAATGCTCATCAGCCAGATGGTGAGCATATCGCCAAACAGTCCGCTAATTTCGGGGGCAGTAATAAAATCGCCTTGTTTACCGATAGCATCTTGCGTCTGATAGTAGCCTTTTTTTGGTTCAACCAAAGCCAGCATCATAAATTGGTCTAATCTTATCGGCTGTTTTTTGATATGCTGAAAAAGCGCATTCATTCTGATAATATTATTTTGGTAACATTATTTTGCAACATTATTTTTCTGGTGCGCGCACATTAGAGTGGCTACGATAATGGCGCATCATAAATACAAATAGCCCAATGGCGAATAAAATTTGTAACATTGCCAATTGCTGGCCACGCGAAAGCCCTTGCGTTAGCAATCCTAAATGGCTATCGGGTTCACGGAAAAATTCTACAAAGAAACGGGCAATGCCATAGCCCGCAACAAATAATGCAGCAATTAAACCGGGGGAGTGTAAAATTTTGCTAAAGCGGATAATAAGAAATAAAATGAGATAGAGTAAAATACCTTCTGATGCCGCCTCATAAAGTTGACTTGGATGGCGTGGCACATTATCGACTCGTGAAAAAATCACACCCCAATCGCCATTGGTAGGTCTGCCCCATAATTCACCATTGATATAGTTGGAAAGTCTGCCTAAAAATAATGGAATTGTTACCGAAATCGCCGTCACATCCATTGCACATAGATAATTAATTTTATTTTTGCGACAATAATATAGAATGCCTAACGCACAGCCAATCATTCCGCCATGAAACGACATGCCCCCCTGCCAAATGTAAAAAGCCTCAATCGGATGACTCAAATAATAACCCGCTTGATAAAAAAACACATAGCCAAGCCTGCCACCAATAATGGTTGCTAACAAGACGCTATTAAAAGATGCAAAGATTTTTGTTCGTGAAATCGGGTCTTTTTGCCATTTGGTGATATAGGTGACATTATAAAGGGCTAAAAACAAACCTAATATATAGGCAAGCGCGTAATAATGCACCGCAAATGGCCCTATTCTTACCAAAGCAGGGTCATAATAGGGGAAGTGATAGGGCTCTGTGAATAATTGCCACATAATATCTCCTTGATTTTATATCATCAATCATAGTTTTCAAGCATTATGCTTACAGCATCATACTTCTAGCATAATTTGTCCATTTGTAACATGAAATGATTCATCAATAAACCCCATCATTTCTTGCGGGTGATGTGAGACCAATAAACAGATAAGATTAAATTTTTTAACCCGCTGTTGAATATGGTTCATTAGCATATGGCGCAAATCTTCATCAAGCCCGTTAAAAGGTTCATCAAGCAGTAAAATCTTGCATTGCTCGCTATCAATTTGAGCAAAAATTCGTGCCAATGCTACCCGTTGCTGTTGCCCACCCGAAAGATTTTCAGGAATTTGGGTACGGTAATCATCAAGATAGAAAAACTTTATCAAATCATCAATAATTTGTTTTTGGTTTCGGTGCTTATTTTGAGCAAAAGCCAACATGATATTTTGTGTTACCGTTAGATGCGGAAACAGGTTATGCGCTTGAAATAAAAAACTAACATGTCGTTTAGCAGGCGATAAAGCATAAATTTCATGATTATTGTTGCTGATACTCCCTGATTGTGCGGGATAAAACCCAGCAATCAGGTTGAGTAAAGTAGATTTACCAGCACCGCTTTTACCAGTAATCAGGCTGATATTGCCTTGCGTAAATGATGTATCAAAACAGAAAGCCTCAGCATTTTTATAATGAAACTTTAAATTTTTAAGCACGAGCATAATGATAAATCACCCTAAATAAAGCAATATAAATCAGTAACATCAGTGCAAAAAGTGTAAAAGCTTGGTCGATTCGATAACTGCCTAATAGCGAGAAAATTAAAAAAGGCAGGGTAACAAAATTTTCATTGCCAAACAAAACAAGCGCGCTAATATCGCCAAAAGCCAGACAAAAGCCGAAAACACTCGCTAATATTATCGGGAATTTTAATTGCGGTAGAAAAATATCACGCAAAATCATTAAATTAGGAAGTGCCAAAAGATTAATCAGCCGTGATTGATGGTCGTAAATTTGAAAGGCGGGCGGGGCAAGAATCCGCAACATAATGGGTAATATCATCAGCGCATTGATGATGCTCACCAATAATAAGGGTGATGTGTTGGGTAATTCAATAAAAATCGCTGATGAGAGTAAAATAGGTGGCACGATAAAAATCACATAGCCTGCTAATAAAATTTGTTCGCGATAGGCATGAAAATATTGCGCGCTGCTAATAATAGCAAGCGAAAATAACAACGCCAAACATGTGCTAGAAATACTGATGATAAAGCTATTTAAAATCGCCATATAGGTTTGATTGGGCAGGGTAAAATTAAAATTTGTTGGTATCAGCATAGTGATAAAAGGCACAATCACTAACATCAATGCTAATAATAAAAAACCCCCATCACTTAATTTTGCGATTATATTTTGTCCATCTGGGCGGATATTGATAAAAGATGGGTTGTTTTTACCAACAAAATGGGCTTGGGTAAGCTGAAAATAAAAATTTTTACGGCTGGTTAGCAATAATATCAACCCACAAGCAATCATTTGTATCAAGCCTAATTGCGCGGCAAGGGGGAGGTCAAAATCATATTTCACCGCTTGATAAATCGCTACTTCTAGCGTGTTATAGCTGGGCTTGCCACCCAATGTTAGTACAATCGTAAAGCTAAAGGCGCAATAGGTGAAGATAATGCCGAATAATAAAGGCGTGATTTTTTTATAAAGCGGATATTCAATATATCTAAAATAGTCGCGTGCTTGAAAATTGAGCAATAAAGCATTTTTCCAAACTTGTTCGGGTATTTCCTCCATTTTATGTAAAACAACAAATATTGCCAGAGGCATATTTAAGAATATATGCCCCAATAGAATGCCAGTTAAGCCATAAAGATAATAATGGGGTGTTTCTGTGCCACTTAAAAATTGCCATATCATATTAATAAAGCCCGAACCCCCATGCAGATTCACCAACGCAAACACCACCATAATTTGGGGCAATACCGTAATCAGCAGGCAAAGATTTTTGATAAGATGGCGGTATGTGTAAAATTGCCTAAAAAACATACGGGCAATAGGTACGGCAAAAATAATACTTAATAGCGCAGAAAGCCCTGCTTGGTAAAAGGTAAAAATAATGATATGACGTAAATAATCATCTATTTGTAATGTGCTTGCCGAAAAATAATTGTTAAAAAACCGTCCTAATATAATGATGCTAAAAAGCGGTAAAGCAATTGTTATCAGCAAGCCCCATATTTTAGTTGGCGTTATTGCGCCAACAGCCATCTTCTGGTCCAAGCACTCCGATTTTGTGCGGTTTCATCACTATCAAATAGCAATGTTTTTTGCGGTTGCGGCAGTGTGTTGAATGCTTTTGGTACATCGATGCCTTTAATGGCAGAATACATCCAATTATTGGTAGGGATATGTTTTTGAAAATTTTTCGTCAGCATGAATCTTAAAAACTCATCTGCCAATTCCTGCTGGTCGCTATGTTTTATTTTGCCAGCAACCTCTATTTGGATATAATGCCCCTCATCAAAAATTGCCGCTTGATAGGCGGTATTTTTCTCTACCACCGCATGATAGGCAGGTGATGTTGTATAGCTGAGCACCATATCGCCCTCGCCTTTTAAGAATAAGCCATAGGCTTCATCCCAACTTGCGCTGTAAGAGATAATATTTTTATTGAGATTGCGCCAAATTTTAGTATCATTATTGCCGTAAACTTGCCGTACCCATAATAGCAAACCTAAACCGGGCGTACTCGTACGTGGGTCTTGCACCAATAATTTTAATTTAGATTTTTGTAATTCATCAAATGATTTCGGCGGGGTTGGTAATTTATTTTTATTATAAATAAAAGCAAACCAACCATAATCATAAGGCAGAAAAAAAGCATCATCCCATTGAAATGGTAGCGAAAGTTTTTGCAAATCATCTGGTTTTACGCCATGCGGCTCAAATAACCCAGTGATACGCGCTTCGGCAATCAAATTATTATCAAGCCCTAAAATAATATCAGCTTCAGTATTTTTATTTTCAAGCTTGATGCGAGTTAATAAAGAAACGCCATCATTAAAGCTGATAAAGCGTAAATTACAATCACATTTTTTCTCAAACTCTTTGGCGATTAACGGGCCTGGCCCCCATTCAGAGGTAAAAGAAGAATAGGTGTAAATGGTTAATGTTTTTTTCTGTGCTTGCGCCGTTATTGACGAAAGGGCAGTTAACATTATTATTAAAAAAGTCGTGAGGAGTCTCATTTTTTTTATCCTTTCCTACGCTAGAATTAACTAGTTCAGGTTCAACGGGTTTACTTATAGTCTCTCAGTTGGCAAGCCAACACCCCGAGGTTTATATGCACATTGATTTACAATGCATTATCCATGCTATCAGATTATTATATGATGCACAAGTGGGATTATCAGGTAAAATTTATTAAGCCCGCTTATTAAGATGGGGGGCTAACGCGCCGATAGGCAACATTACAATGTGTCTCACAATAGGGTAATTTATTTTGCACAGGCTTACCACAAAAATGAAAATCATCTTCATCGGGATGCCCAGTTGGCCATTGGCAAAAAGCATCATCGGGATAAGTTATAGTGATTGTTTTTTTATCTTTGCTTGGTTTTTCTTTATCACTTTTTGATGCAGAAAGTTTCAAGCGATTGGCTTTACCAATCACCGCATTGCGGGTGGTACCTAATTTTTCGGCAATATCACGCGCGGGCGCACCAATGGTGTACATATTTTTTAATATTTTGATGTTTTCATCATTCCATTCAAATTTAGTGGTCATGTTTGCCCTATTTCTATGATTTGCATTATTAGTTTGTGATTGCATTAAAATTATTTGTTGATTATATTATCACATCATTAAAACTGAAACAAATAAATGTTATGATAGAGATTCATGAATTTCAAGAATCGCTACCATTTAAGGGTTGAGAAATGAAACATGCCGCCGTAGCTCAGTTGGTAGAGCAGGGGTTTTGTAAACCTAAGGTCCGCGGTTCGAGTCCGTGTGGCGGCACCATTTTTAGATTGGTTTGTTGACTATGTTACAACATCAACAAATAGATGAATTATTAGATTCGACTGATATTTCAGATTCTTACAAGAAAAAACCCTTAAAGAAAAATATTGCGAAAGATATTGATTTTAAGATTGAGATTCCTAAATATCATGAAATATTTACCAATTTTGGCAAAAAACATGTGTTGCAAAATCTACCACCAGAAACCGCACGTGACATCAGTTTAAGAGTGGCAGGCTTGTTAAAGCCCATCGCCTTTCCCGATTCGATAACAGATATTTTCTCACAGGAAATTGGGGGCTTAAACTTTATCCACCCCGTTGGTTTAGCCGCAGGGTTCGATAAAGATGGCGTAGCGGGGCTTGCCATGTTTCAATCAGGTATCAGCGCGATAGAATTGGGTACGGTAACGCCTTATCCGCAAAAGGGCAATGCTTCTCCGCGTCTATTTCGTCTCAAAGAAGATAAAGCAATCATCAACCGAATGGGCTTTAACAATGCTGGGCTTGTTCATATGGTCAGTAGGCTACATAAGCTTAACAATCGTAAAAAACCGCATCAAATTATCGGTATCAATATTGGCAAAAATAAAACAGGCGAGATTGCTGATTACTTAACCTGTTTTAAGCAAACCGCGCATTTGGTAGATTATATCACCATTAATATTTCATCGCCCAATACACCCAATTTGCGTGATTTACAAACGCCCGATATGATTCAAAAATTGGTCAGCGACTGTAAAAACCATGCTGTTCAACACAATATTACAGCGCCGATATTTCTTAAATTAGCACCTGATTTAGAGCTATCAGATATTAAAATATTGGCAAAATCTTTGCTAAAATTACAAAATATATTAAGCGGGCTAATTCTTACCAATACCACCATTGCGCGTCCTGAATTAATATCAAAACACAAAAATCAGCAAGGTGGCTTAAGCGGTGCACCCCTATTTGATATTTCCACCGATATATTAAAGCAATTTGCGCGCGAAACCGAAATGCAAATCCCAATCATCGGGGTGGGTGGTATCAGTAACGGGTTGCAAGCCTATCAAAAAATCAAAGCGGGCGCGTCATTATTGCAGATTTATACTGCCATGATTTATCAGAGTAATTATCTGCCCGCGCATATTTTGAATGATATGGCAGAATATATCAAGCAAGATGGTTACAGCCATATCAGCCAAGCGGTTGGCGCCGAACTTTAAGCGATGCATCTGATTCAGCATTTTTCGCAACTGATTGATGATTACGATATTTATCTGGTCGATCAATGGGGTGTATTGCATAATGGGCAGGTTGGTTTTAGCGGTGCGGTTGATGCGCTTAATGCGCTGAAACAAAATGGCAAAACCGTCATCATTCTTTCAAATTCTAGCAGACCTTACGATACAACCGCCGCCATGCTAGATGATTTGGGCTTTCCTGCATATCTATATGATTCGATTATCACATCTGGTACTGATTTTCAGGATAATATACTCAATCGGCATCAGGTTTTTTATCAAAATTTAGGTAAAAAATGCTTTACCATCAGTTGGGAACGCGACTTAAAACCTATCAAGGGGCAAATTTTGCAACATGCGGTGCTTGATAATATGCCACTAGAATCGGTTGATGATGTGATGCAGGCCGATTTTATTTTATGCGCGGGCATCAATCGGCAAGCAAGCCTTGATGATTACCGCCCCTTATTGCAACAGGCGAAACAGCGTAATTTACCGATGGTCTGTATCAACCCCGATAAATTATCGGTGGCGCCCGATGGCAGGTTAGAATTATGTCCGGGCGCGATTGCCGAACTTTACGAACAAGAATATCAAGGCAATGTATCGTGGCATGGTAAGCCATACGCGCCTATTTATCAGGCGGCGGAACGGATTGCAGAATGTAAGATAGATAAACGCGTGCTTGCCATAGGTGATTCGATTCATCACGATATACAGGGAATTAAACAGATGGGTGGCGATGGCTTATTCATCACGGGCGGTATTGCATGGCAAGAAATCGGACTTGCCAAACAATATGATTCGCCTAGTCTGCAACAATTACAAAATTTTTATCAAAAGCATCAGATTTTTGCTGATTACGCGCAACCAAAACTATCTTTGTAATATTCAGATTTTTTGCGAAACATTGGCATCATCAAAACTCTGCATACCATGATGGCAGGCAAGCGCGATTTTTAAGATTGCCAAAGCGGTTGCGCCACCGCTAGCTTCGCCTAGCCGCATTTGTAAATCTAAAATCGGAGGTTTGTTCAATTTTTCTAATACATTAATATGTGCTTGTTCATCGGAAACATGCCCCGCCACGCAATGGGCAATATAATCCGCGTCAATTTCATGTAAAATCGCCGCCGCCGCACAGGCAATATAACCATCTAATATTACTGCTACTTTGGCAATGCGGGCGGCGATAATACAGCCCAAAATCGCGCAAATCTCAAAACCGCCAACATGACGTAAAATTTCAAGCGGGGCATTTACACCCTTAAAATTATCAGCATGTAACGCAACTGCTTTTGCCACCAAATCGGTTTTTTGCTGATAGATATTATCATCAATGCCAGTGCCACGCCCCACCCAATCTTGTGCCGCGCCACCATACAGCGCATGATAAATCGCCGCCGCCGCCGTGCTGTTGCCGATACCCATTTCGCCCGGTATTATCACATCTACCTTATCCTCAACCGCCATCATGCCGTAGCTGATGGCATGGGCGCATGCCTGTTCCTTCATTGCTGCTTGCACAGTAAAATCTTCGGTTGGTTGTTGTAAATTCAAATTATAGGCGTAAAAATCAGCATTTAACATGCCTGCAATCTGATTGATGGCCGCCCCGCCATTTTGAAAATTTTTGAGCATAGCGGCGGTAACATCAGTTGGAAAAGCCGATATTTGATGATTGGCGGCGACACCATGATTGGCGGCAAACACCGCAATACGCGGGTGATTTAAGGGTGCAGGGTGCGTGCCACGCACCGATTCGTACCAGCAAGCAAGCTGTTCTAACCTGCCCAATGAATGTAATGGTTTGGTTAATTGTGCCTGATGCGCTTCAGCTTGTTGAAAGATATTTTCATCCAATGGTTTAAATTGTTGAAATAAGTCGGTAATATCAGAAAAATCTGTGGTCATTTTTTGCCTCGCACGCAATTTGGATGATGATATAGATGAATCAATATTTTAATTAGAAAGAAAATGCAATGAAATTTATTCATATCATCTTTTATCCGTTAATTGTGCTGATAAATTGGTGGCGTTTTCTCACCATTTTACCTTTGCCGAACGTGCCTTATTATCCGCTCAAAAAAATCGCCTTTGCCTTGCCGATTGCGTCTGTTGCCATCGGGTTTATCACGGCTTTTTTCTATCAAATCGGTTTTTGGATGAATTTACCGCCTTTTATTTGTGGGCTATTTGTGATTATTGGGCAGGTGATTCTAACGGGCGCGTTGCATGAAGATGGGCTTGCTGATAGTGCTGATGCGCTGGGTGTACGTAGCCCTGATAAGCATCAGAAATTGCAAAAAACCCGCGATGGTCACGCCATTGGCACTTATGGCACATTGGCACTGATTCTGGTATTATTAAGCAAAGCCATGCTATTTACGGCGATTATCAATCCTAAAATGTTGTGGCTGATTCTGCCACTCGCCCATATGCTATCACGTACGCAATGGGTGGTTTTGGTGACGATCTTGCCATTGGTGGAGGGCAGTAAATTAGCCCCGCAAATCATGCCGATTGCCAGATGGCAGTTGGTGATTGTGCTATTATTAAGTTTTATTTTTAGCTTTGCATTATTTGAGTATTTTCTATTTTTCAGCATTAATTGGGAGTTGATTTTACTATTCTGGTTGCTTCAAATTTACGGGTTTTATTATTTCTTTAAGCGAAAATTTGGCGGTTTATCGGGTGATTTATTGGGTGCTGCACAGCAAATCACTGAATGTTTGATTATTTTTGTGGCATTATGTATGATTTTTCTTGCCAAATGAGTCGCTTTAAGCATAAGAATAAGTGATTTTCGGGACGTAGCTCAGCTTGGTAGAGTGCCTGCTTTGGGAGCAGGATGTCGTTGGTTCGAATCCAGCCGTCCCGACCATATTTTTAGGATATATTGATATGTCACGGGTAAGAATTTTTCAACAACCAAAAACCGCCATGCAATCGGGGCGCGCGGGCACTGATGAATGGTTGGTGCAGTTTGAATTAGAACAGGTGAAAATCACCGATGCGGGCATGCAGTGGCAAACCAGACCCAACACCAATAGCCAATTAAAATTAAAATTTGCAACATTGTCTGAAGCTGAGGAATGGGCAAAATCGCAGGGGCATAGCTATCATGTTTTATTGCCACAAAAACGTAATATCAAGCCAAAAGCCTATGCTGATAATTTTGCTTATCAGCGCACCCAGCCTTGGACTCATTAATGGGGACGCATTAGGCGGTTTTAAGGTGGACTTTTTAATCACGCGCCTGTAGCTCAGTTGGATAGAGCACGTGCCTTCTAAGCATGGGGTCAGGGGTTCAAATCCTCTCAGGCGCGCCAAGTTCTCCTCCGAAATACTAACCTCGCATCAAACCCACCAAATCATCGAAAGGCAGGCGTGGATGTTTTTCTCTGATTTTTTTGCCAACCTCGCAAGTTTCAGCATGAGCATCGGGCAGATAGGCAATGCCCATTAAAAATTCATTGACAATTTCAGGGCCTGCAAAGCGGAAATGTTTCTTAAAGATTTTCACCCAATATTTTTTGGCAAAAAGTAGCAATTCCTCTTTGCTTTCGATTTCAGTCTGTTTCTCGGTTAATTGTGTCAGTAATATTTGATGATGATTTTGTAACCATGCGGCGAAACTACCATATTCCTGCTGAAATTCAATGATTTTGCGGGCGTTACCGATGATGGATTCAATTTTCAACCTGTATTTAATCACATCTTTTTCTTGCATCAGCCTTTCAATATCCTTCTCGCCATAATTGGCGACTGTTGCAACATCAAATAAATCAAAGGCAAGCCGCATTCCTTGATGTTTTTGCATGATGGTGCGCCATGCAAGCCCCGCTTGCGCGATTTCTAAACAATAATAGTCGAATAAGAGATTATCATCATCACAAGGCACGCCGTGAATATTATCGTGATGATGTTTGAATATCGGGTTTTTCTCTGCCTCTTGGCAATAACTACTCATCTTGAGATGATATTACACAATGCCAAAATAGTGCAAAAATATCATAATCAGCGTGGTAATCATAAAGGTAATCAGCGAGGCGAGGAGGAATTTCTTGCCGATTTTTGGATTTTTCGGCGCGCCAGAATCATGCCCCTCTTCAGGCGTTTCTTCAATTTCATGCCCCATTGATAGCAATGGCAGTAAAACCAGCCACCAAATAATGAAAAAAATGAACATGAAATTCGTGAATATTTGCATTTTTCTTAATCTATTTTGACAAAAAACCTATGATATTCTATAGATATAGCATGAA
>JAHZMA010000096.1 GCA_022599575.1 Alphaproteobacteria bacterium
GGCATGCAGTTTGACCGCGGCTATCTTTCACCCTATTTCGCAACCAATGCTGAAAAAATGACCTGCGAATTAGATAATCCGCTTATCTTGATTTATGAAACAAAACTCACCAATTTACAACCAATGTTACCATTGCTTGAGCAAGTGGTGCAATCAGCGCGTCCGCTTTTGATTATTGCTGAAGATGTTGAGGGCGAAGCCCTTGCCGCTTTAGTGGTAAATAAATTGCGTGGTGGCTTAAAAGTTGCCGCCGTGAAAGCACCGGGTTTTGGCGATCGCCGTAAAGCGATGCTAGAAGATATTGCTATCTTAACGGGTGGCGAAATGGTATCGGAAGATTTGGGCATTAAGCTTGAAAATGTTACCATGGATATGCTTGGTAGCTGTAAGCGCGTTAGCATTGATAAGGATAACACCGTTATTGTTGATGGCAAGGGTGATAACAAAGCTATTAAAGGGCGTTGCGACCAAATTCGCGCGCAAGTTGAAGATAGCACATCTGATTATGACCGCGAAAAACTACAAGAACGTTTGGCAAAACTTTCTGGTGGTGTGGCAATTATCCGTGTTGGCGGTGCAACCGAAGTGGAAGTGAAAGAGCGTAAAGACCGTGTGGAAGATGCGCTAAACGCTACCCGTGCTGCTGTGCAAGAAGGCGTGGTTGCAGGCGGTGGCGCTGCGTTACTTTATGCAATCCCTGCGCTTGATAAGATAAAAACCGCTAATAGCGACCAAACAGTTGGGCTGGATATTGTCCGCCGTTCATTGGTGGCACCTGCGGCTCAAATCGCTAAAAATGCTGGCGAAGAAGGCGCGGTTGTGGTTGGTAAAATGCTGGAAAGCACCGAGAAAGATTGGGGCTTTGATGCACAAACTGCCGAATATAAAGATTTGGTAAAAGCTGGTATTATTGACCCCGCTAAAGTGGTACGCGCTGCATTGCAAGATGCTGCTTCTATCGCTGGGTTGTTGATTACCACCGAAACCATGATTGCCGATAAGCCTGAGCCAAAAGGCGCTGGTGGCGGCATGCCTGATATGGGCGGCATGGGTGGTATGGGCGGCATGGGTGGCATGGGCGGATTCTAATCATCGCAACATGACACACATCGCTTACCGACTAGCGTAAACGATTAAAAGGGCTTGATGTTACTGTAACACCAAGCCCTTTTTATATGTGATTGATAAAAAAGCAACAATAAATCTCAATTATCGCGTTCCTTAAGATATGCAATGGCATTACTTAAATAATCTTCTCCATTCTTAAAACGCCCAAGCCCAGTATTACAACTATCGCAAATAAAATCTCTAATATTACCCGTATGATGATTATGGTCGGCAACAATTTTTGCTGTAACACCAACAATAGAACGTTTTTGACAAATAGGACATTTGAACGCCTCCCCTGTTTGAGGGCGTATTTTTTCTGCCGCTTTTGCTTGCCTGCTTTTAGGGGTTCTTTTATCTATATCCGTCCTACAATCCATACAACTGGGGCGTCTAATAATTCCATGCTTATTATTTTGGTTTCTGGAAAATTTTTCAGTAGGTAGTAAACAGTGACAAATATTACATATCTTTTGATTAAATTTATCACCTGTCTTAATGACATCCACCTTTTCTATATCCATAATGTTCATACGCCATATTTCATCTAATCCAATCAACCAAATATCAACCGTATCATCAATAATATTCTTTATTTGTCCAACTGCATTTTTCTTAAAATGCCTTTTCCGTTGCGAAACAATACCATCTTTTTCTTGTAGATAGCCACTGCCGTCTGGGCAACATACCCATTCACCTACACGCATTCTTTGCTCCAGCTTTGCATTCTCTCATTGGCTATACCAATATATTCTTTTGATATATCAAGCCCCAACCATTTTCTATTATTCAATGCTGCCATTTTGCAAGTAGTACCTGAACCACACATAGGATCAAATACAATATCACCCTCGTTTGTCCACGATAATATGTGGTCTTGTGCTAATTTTTCTGGAAAAACTGCTGGATGCTTAAAGGCTATTTTATCACGTGTTGTACCACCAAAACCAACGGCATATGACCAAATATTCGTTTTTGTCTTTTCTTTTTTTAACTCTACCCAATTTTTTTTATTAATGGCATCTGGACCTTTATTATGGACTGCTAATTCCATACCATGTCGTTTGGTTGGAACTTTCAGAGGATTGAATGTAGAAGGCTTGCCTTTGGATAAAACAATCATAAATTCATAGCAATTCGTATAAGCATTTGACCGCATGAACGGTGTATTCTTCTTTTGGTAAATCATAACATCATGTACCAAAAATCCAGCATCACGAAATAATAACCCATGTTCAAAACTGGTTAGGCTTCGTCCATTATTAACACGGTCTCCAATCACCCAAACAACGATACCACCTAATTTTGTCACTCGAAAAAGCTGTTTTATCATTTCATCAGCATCAAAGCGATACCCTTTGTAGCATCTTAAATCATCATAAGGCGGGCTAGTAACAGTTAGATCAAAAAAATCATCAGGAATGCTTTGTTTCATATACTCAACCGCTTCAGTAGCAACGAAGCTATTTAATACTTTCATAGTATCAAACGAAAGAGAATAATTACTCATATCATGCTAACCTTCCAGCGTAACGCCACTATATATGCTAACATATGCTTGTTAACTAAATTTTCAAATACTAACAATAGCTTTTCAACAATTAGCCACAGGAATCACGCAAAAGAGAGTACAGTATTTCGATTAATAAGCTAAAATCTCTGCACTTCGCGGCTTTTGGAAAGATTGCCGATTGAATCGGTCAGCACATTGATTTGCCTATCTAAATCATCTATTTGGTTAATCACGCGTAAGGTGAGCACCTCGTCACCTTCATTAGAAGCATAGTCGGCAATATCTGTTAGGATTGCAAATTTCACATCATTCAAATCATCCCCTAACCCGCTGGCAACATTAAAGGCTTGTTCAGGGCGATTATTTTCTAAATAATAGCGCATAATCCTATTCATCAAATCGCCATATTGCGGATGCTTCGTATAGGGCCAAAGTGATGATAAAATGGCGGTAATTTCGGTTTCAGCATAAGTGGCTTTCAGCCGTGAGCGTTTGGCAAAATGATAAAAATACTCAACATTGGCAAGAATACTATCAAAATCATTGAGATATTGGGTAATCCTATTTTGCACCAAATCAAACAGCGCATCATTCCGTTTTGGCTCGCCTTTTTCAATCTGCACCTGCAATACTTCTGATAATATCAGCGGTGCATAGCCTGAATCTTGCGTATAAAAATTTTCTGATGCCAAACCTTCCATTAATAAATCAGTGATGGCATCAGCATCTTTTGACGAACCCACCAAGCCTAAATACAGACTTAACCTGAAATTGGCATAATTAACTTTTGGCAATAAATCTGTTAACGCATCATAATCTTGCCTTTGTGCAAGCACCAACCCAATCAATGTAAGCGCCCGTTGTTTTTGGTAGTCATCAGTAATGCGTTCAGCATCACGAATGACATCATCTATCAACCCTGCTTGCGCTTTTTCAATCAATGCCCACGAACGCGCATGGTCTATTTGTTGTTGTTGTAATTTTTTATCTATCTTTTCACCGCGCCTATTGCTTGCATCGCTATCAACCAATAACAGCGAATCATTGGCTAAGCCCAAAAGTGGGTTACCATTTTCAACATTATTGCTGAGTTGCGCGCGCACCCTACCTGCGGTGGCATAAAGTCTTGATTGTATGATACGGTCATCAATTTGTGCAATCACCTGCAATGCCAGTCTGTGCTGACCCGCAAAAATAAGATTGCGCGCCAATTCTTGCAACTGCAAATCACGTAATTTATCACCACGCGCCTGTTCAATCGTAACAGCATAGGCATTGGCCATTGCGTTACGATACACCGCGTCAATCTTTAAATCTTCACCCAATTTTGCCATATTAACGAATAAACGAAAACTTTCCGCATCATATTGTTTTTCAAAACGCAACGTTAAGCGCGTCAATGAATCCAACACAATATCGCGCTGTTCAGGCTGTAATAACGGGTAAATCTCGCGCGCCATCGCCAGCAAATTTTCTTTGCCCATTACCAATTCAAAAAATTCGCGTAATCTATCAATATCGCCCATATCATGAATGGATTTTGCCGCTTGTGCGAATATATCAGGGGCGGTATTTTCTTCATGCACTGGGCGCAATAAAATCAGCGCGCTATTTAGCATACGGTTTGCCAATGTATTAATCCCTTGCGCCCGCTGATTTTCAGCAATCAGCAACAAAGCATGGGCGCGCCATACTGGCACACGAATATTTTGGGCATATTCCCATGCCAACTGCCATGAATTATTTTCAATGTAAATATTCACCAATGCGGCTTGCGGTTGCCCAGTATTTTGTGGGTTATCTAATGTTGCAATTTTATCGCGGATTGGCTTCCAAACCAGATTGATTTGCCTGTCATAAGTGGGTAAATCAAGCGGGTCTAGTAATAATTCATCTGATGAGATGCCCTGTGCATGGCTATCAATAGCAGAAGACAGCATAAAAATACTGACAATGATTAAAATTTTTGACGAAATTAAGGGCGCAATATCGAGTCCCTTATCGCGTTGCTTATTATTTTTCCTCGAACACACGTGTAAAAATATGTTCCACATGCCTAAAATGATACCCTATATCATTCAATTGAGCAAGCATATCTTCATTAAATAGTGATTTTATCACCTCATTTTCAGCAAGCAGACTCATAAAGTCGCTTTTTTCGTCCCATGCGCGCAAAGCGGCTTGTTGCACCAATTTATAGGCATCCTCGCGTGCCATGCCATTTTGGGTGAGTGCCAACATCACCCTTTGTGAGTTGAAAATACCATAAGATTTATCTAAATTCGCCTGCATCGTATCATCATGCACTAGTAATTTATCAATCATGCCTGCCATGCGATGCAAGGCAAAATCCAGCGCAATGGTAGCATCGGGCGCAATCACACGTTCAACTGATGAGTGCGAAATATCACGCTCATGCCATAATGCGATATTTTCTAACGCAGGAACAACTGCCATCCGCACAATCCGCGCTAAACCTGTTAGATTTTCGCTTAAAATCGGGTTGCGCTTATGGGGCATTGCCGAAGAACCCTTCTGCCCTTGTGCAAAATATTCTTGTGCTTCGCGCACATCAGAACGTTGCAAATGCCGTATTTCTATCGCCACCCTTTCAACCGATGATGCAATTAGCGCCAAACAATTAAACAGAGCGGCGTGGCGGTCACGCGGAATCACTTGCGTTGAGATTGTCTCTGCCGTTAAGCCCAGTTTTTCTGCCACTATTGCTTCCACTTCGGGCGTTAAATGAGCGTAAGTGCCAACCGCACCCGAAATTGCACAGACCGCAATTTCTTCGCGTGCCTGCAATAAACGCTTTTTATTGCGCGCAAATTCAGCATAAAAACCTGCCATTTTCAAGCCAAATGTAACAGGCTCGGCATAGATACCATGCGACCGCCCAATGGTAGGCGTGAATTTATGGGCAAAGGCTTGTTTCTTGAACGCTGCCAGCACCGTATCTAAATCTTCTAGTAAAATATCCACTGCTTGGGTAAGCTGTACCGAAAGTGCGGTATCCAACACATCTGATGAGGTCATGCCCTGATGCAAAAACCGTGCATCATCACCGATAAATTCTTGCATGCTGGTTAAAAATGCAATCACATCATGATGCGTTTCAGCCTCAATTTCAGCAATCCGTTGCACATCAAAATTGCCTTTGGCACGAATATTTTGCGCCGCTTCCACAGGAATGATACCGCATTGCGCCATTGCCTCAGCGGCGCATGTTTCAATTTCTTGCCAAATGGTAAAGCGATTTTCATCTGCCCAAATGGCACTCATTTTCTCTCTGGAATAACGTGGAATCATGTTTGTGCTTGCACGATAGAGATAATTTTTAAGAATTTATCACTCTGTAGGGAAGCACCGCCCACCAATAAGCCATTACAGCCCTTAATTTTTAACAAATCAGCGGCATTATCTTGAGTTACCGAGCCACCATAGCATAAAGCGAATTTGATATGCGGAAAATCCTTTTCCATATAGAGGATAATTCTTTCAAAAATTTCTGTAATTTCTTCCTCATCAGCCGCCTTGCCCGACCCAATCGCCCATGCGGGTTCGTAAGCAATAATGATATTTTTTGCTTCTTTTGGAATGCTATGACTAATCTGCTGGGTAACCATTTCTTTCTCGCGCCCAATCGCGCGCGCTTCCATATCTTCGCCTACACAAATAATGGGCACCATTTTTGCGCGCACAACCGCTGCAACCTTTGCTTTAATCGCATCATCATCATCACCAGCGGTGCGTCTTTCGGAATGCCCTATAATCACCAAAGATGCCCCTGCATCACGCAACATTTCTGCGCTGATACCACCTGTATATGCCCCAGATGGCAAAGGGTGACAATCTTGCGCCCCCAATAGCAACATAGAATCTTCGGCTATGGTTTCTAGCGTGCCTAAAAAAGGCGCGGGCGGGCAAATCACCACGCGGTAATCTAAATGATGCATTGCTTTTTCTGAAGGCAATTGTTTGATGATAGTAATCGCACGTTCCACCGCATCAGCGCGTGACCCATTCATTTTCCAATTTCCGATAATCCATGATTTTGACATTTTACTCTCCTTGAAAAATTTTTAACGCATCAATTGCTTCATTATAATTATCACTTTTACAATCCCCATTGGCAAAGATTGACGACCCCGCCACTAAAATATCTGCGCCTGCTTGCACTGCTTGCGGTGCTGTTTGTGCAGTAACACCGCCATCAACTTCAAGCAAAATATCGCGTGTGCCAATAATTTTACGTAAATCCTGTAATTTGCGATTGGCGTTGCTGATATATTTCTGGCCACCAAAACCGGGGTTGACACTCATCACCACCACCATATCAATTTTATCTAATATATCCGTAATAACGCCAACAGGCGTGGCAGGATTAAGTGCAATTCCTGCTTTTTTGCCTAAATCTTTAATTGATTGCAATAGGCGGTCGGCATGGTTTGTTGCCTCCCAATGCACCGAGATAATATCAGCACCCGCTTCGGCATAATGTGCCACCCATTGTTCTGGATTTTCAATCATCAAATGCACATCGAATGGTTTATCGCTCAACGGACGTAACCCCGCAATAACAGCAGGCCCATAGCTGAGATTCGGCACGAAATGCCCATCCATCACATCAAGATGAATATAATCGGCACGGGGCGATACTGCCCGAAGCTCATCGCCTAAATTCGCCATATCAGCCGCTAATAATGAGGGGGCGATTGCAACCATTCCCCGAACCATTCCTTTGCTTAATTTATGATTATTGTGAAAATATCTACTTGCAATTATTACCACAAAAGCGCATAAATAAACAATCATTTTATTACAATTTATATTAAGGAGGTGTTTTGCAAAAAATTGCCGAACAAACCGCATTATCTTATGAAGATGTATTACTTGTACCTGGGTTTTCCGAAATTGTGCCAAAAGATGTTGCGGTAAAAACCAAACTTTGCCCGCATATCCATCTTTCTATCCCGCTGATTTCATCGGCAATGGATACAGTTACCGAAAGCAAACTAGCGATTGCGATGGCGCAAGCGGGCGGTATTGGCACGATTCACAAAAATATGGATATTGCCTCGCAAGTTGAAGAAATTCGCAAAGTTAAAAGATTTGAATCAGGCATTGTAACTGACCCTATCACCATTTCTCCGCAAGCATCACTGCAACAAGCAATGTCGATTATGCAAACGCATCGCTTTTCTGGCATTCCCGTGATTGAGCAAAACAGCCAAAAACTGGTGGGCATTATCACCAATCGCGATGTTCGTTTTGTTACAGATGTCACCGCACCTGTTGATAGTTTGATGACCAAAAAACTGGTAACCATTGCGCCGCATTCTTCTTTGGAAGATGCCAAGAAATTACTGCATCAGCACCGCATTGAACGTTTATTGGTAGTTGATGATAACATGTATTGCAAGGGTATGATTACGGTGAAAGATATTGAGCGCGCTTCACTATTTCCTGATGCTACCAAAGATGACGATGGCAGGCTGTTAGTGGCGGCGGCGGTGGGCGTTGATGCTGATGGTTTTAAGCGCGCCAGCGCATTGGCAGAGGCAGGATGTGATGTAATTGTGGTGGATACCGCGCATGGGCATTCGAAAGCTGTGTTACAGCAAGTAAGCCAGTTACGCAAAGCATTTCCAAAAATTTGTATTGTTGGGGGTAATGTTGCCACTGGTGATGGCGCCAAAGCATTGATTGATGCGGGCGTTGATTCGGTAAAAATCGGGATTGGTCCTGGTTCTATCTGCACCACGCGCATCATTGCTGGTGTTGGTGTGCCACAATTTAGTGCCATTTTAGATGCCGCAAAAGTGTGTTATGATAATAAAGTAACCGCAATTGCTGATGGTGGTATAAAATCTTCAGGTGATATTGCCAAAGCCATTGCCGCTGGCGCGCATCTGGTAATGGTGGGGTCGCTATTTGCGGGCACTGATGAAACCCCCGGTGATGTGTTCTTGTTTCAGGGGCGTTCTTACAAGGGTTATCGTGGCATGGGGTCGATTAGTGCGATGGCGCGTGGTTCGGCTGACCGCTATTTTCAGCAAGAGGTGGCAAAAGATAAATTAGTGCCCGAAGGTGTGGAAGGGCGCGTGCCTTATAAAGGTTCTGTTGCCAATGTGATTGACCAGCTAATTGGCGGGTTGCGCTCCGCAATGGGCTATACGGGCAATGAAACGATTGAAAAAATGCAGAGAAACTGCCAATTTGTGCAAATCACCAATGCGGGTTTGCGCGAAAGCCATGTGCATGATGTGATTGTTACCCGCGAAGCACCGAATTATCGCGTTAATTCTTAAGCGGCCACTCTTCTTCTAGCAAACCTAGCATACGCAAAATTTTGAAAGAATTTTCTAATGTGATGCTGCTTTTGCCCTGTTCAAAACGAATGAGCGTTGGCAGGCTAACATCGGCAAGCACTGCCAATTGTTTTTGCGTTAGCCCTAATGTTTTACGGCGGTTAACCGCTTCTCTTACGAGCGCTTGCCAATTAAGGCGGGGATTGATTTGAATGTATCGTTCCATCTTTTTTCCATAAATTTAATCAGTTGGTTTTTACGTTTTACTGTGCCATGTTTGGCTTGGGTGATGGCATCTTTAGCAGCAGTGATGCGTTTACCAATATCAGTGATGGTAAGCTGAATTACATTATCTGCGAATCCAAATTCATGCCCCAAGCCAATAATATGTTTCGGCTGTAATTGTTTGATATTATGGTCGCGCGCGCCAAAAATTTCTAATGCAACATCATCAAAACCATATAACACCGCTGCCACTTGGTCGTAGCTAGGGGTGAGCACCAATTCCGTTTCATGAAACATCGCGAAATTCTTAAAATGCATATCACTATTGCCCAACAATAAGCCTGTTAAAATTCGCTTATAAAGTAAGTAGTTTGCTATTGGCGAGCCAATTACAAAATCTGCCATATCTTTATAAGCGCCATCATATTTCTGCCCTGTGCGTTTACCAAGTAACTGGTTAAATTCTTCAAAATGAATCCTCTGTAACTTACTATCATCGTCTAATTTACGGTCAAAACGCTTTACAATCAAGGCTTGCCTATCAATCCCTGCTATCTCGCCTATGCTAATATTGGGGATACTGTGAGCCGCATTGAATGCCTTAAAGGCAATCATGGTCAAATATTCAATATCAGTAATATCCGTATATTGTGCGGAATCAAATTTCGCAATATGGGTGCTGATTTCACCTGAATGCGTGGGGCGATAAATGCCATTTTCTTTAATCACTGCCAGTTTTTGCTGAACGCCCGATAGCGAACTTCTGGATTGGCGCACGGCTTTTTCACCATCGCTTGCCTCGCGCAACTGCTGATGAAACGCCACAGGTTCGGCATCAATAATCGATACTGCACCAATGCAATCAACGCCAAAAGCAAGCAGTAATTCAAAACGCGATGGTTCGCGCTTGCCCAGTATTTTTGCCTGCATGCCCGCCAGCCAACCTTCAGCAACCAAATTATCAAAGAACGGATGCAAGCCATTCTCGCTGATATAAGGGGCTTCGCGCAATGGTAATGTATAGGCAATAGGTGGATGTTCCCCATTCAAATAATGTTCATCATAGGTGAATACCATGCGGTTGCCCGGGTCTTCGCGAAGATAGCCCGCAAAAATATCATAATGATACACCTTGCCCCATAATAAATCTGCCATAACGCTCCCACAATTACAAAATAATAAAATATATTTTATATTATAGCATAATTAGAAATAAAAAACAAATATATTTGATTATATATGATGTTAAACAGATAATATAAAATATATTTTATTTTTCAGTGAATATATGCAAAATAATCAAATATATTTGATTATTTATAATGTAGTGGCAGTTAGCGTCACATCTGGGGTGGTGAATTTCAACTCTTCAAATGTGATACCCGTATCATCGATAACGGCGCGCATTTGCCAATCAATATTATTTTGCTGAATCAGCAGATTTTGATAAATATCTGGTGTAACATTTTCAATCATAAAAGATTGATTTATCAAACCACCATCAAATTGCATCACCATCATCAGATTTTGGGTGTTTTCATCATAAATTATTTCTTGCAATACAGCTTCTTTTATCATCAGCAATAACGCATCATAAAAGAATAAACCACGATAAAAAACAAGAGAAGTCTCTCTATTTGCCTGTAATTTTTTCACATCTTCCTTCGTTAAAGATGTGATGAATTTAACAAGTAACGGCAATTCCTCATCGTTAAATTCACCGAGCAATAAATTATCACGCACCAGCCAATCATAAAGATTGCGATAATAATCCATAGCCGTTTCAGCGGTTTCAGCCGCAAGTTTTATCATATCACCCGTTTCGGGTATATCCTTTATGGTTGGCACAAAACCGGATAATGGCGATGGTTCTGGCATGTTTGAACGGTTGATAATCACCCTAAAGGCGAAAGGCGTGTTATTTTTAGATATTAGACCACCGCGCCCATTTTCTATAAATTCTTCAGTGAAGTTTTGATAAAGCTGTTTGCGGTAACGGCTTTTACCGCTACTCAAATTATCAATCAATTGCCGATTTTGACGCAACTGCGCCCGCTGATAACTATCATGAGCAATCAGTTTTGTGATAATTTTCTTTTCTCTCGCCTTTTGCTGTATATCCTGTTGTTGTGCATCTTGATTATTTGTGGCAGATAAAGCGACATCATCTATCACGCCTATAACCGCAGAATTTTGTTTCGCCTGATACGGCTTGCCCTGATATTTTGCCACCGCTTGCCGTACTGGTTCTGGCGCATAATCAAGCGGCAAATCGCCATTATTATTCTTGATGCCAATATCACCGCCATTTTTCAGCAATAATAGCACAATATCGGTATAACCAAAAAATGACGCACTATAAAGCGGGGTTTCACCAGCATTATTTTGCAAATTCGGGTTGGCACCATATTTTAGCAATAATTGCACAGCTTCAATATTATTGCTATAGCTGGCGGCATGAAGCGGTGTTTGCAACCCACGCGAAAAATAATTGACATCTGCACCTTGCTGCAATAAATAAGAAACGGTATATTCCTGCTTTTGTTCAACCGCAATCAGCAGTAAAACACGCCCCTTATCATCGACACTATTAAGCGGATAATTATCGCGCTCTAACAATATCATTAATTCATCTATATTGCCTTTTTTAATAATATCATACCAATTAGGATTATTTTGAGCAGAATTATCCAAAACAGCATTATCTTGCGCGAAACTATTGTTAATCAGCACACCATCATACAGCAATAATGGCAGTAGCACCGACATTATCAGTATGATTAATCGTTTTTTTACTATTGCATTATTCAAGAAACTAACATCTTTCATGATAAGAATGGTGATTCGTTGCATTTGTAGCGTTTATCTGTTATTTTATCGCTTTATTACCGATATTCGCAATGATTTTTTACCATATTTTTTACAAAATTCCGCACCGCCTTATCACTCTCTTGTCATTAAGCACTGTGCTATTAACGGCTCTATTCACCATCACCGCTTGCCGTATCCATCTTAATATACCTAGCCAGAAAAAGCAAGTCAGCACAGCCTATACAATCACGGATAATGATATTAACAGCATTAGATTCGATAATGCACACATATTAACCACATCATTAGAAACAATTTTCGGCTGGGCAGTGGGGGATGAAAATATCCCGCAAGGTTTACGTGATGACTTGCGCCAGCGCAATAGCCGATTTTTTGCGCCCACCATTATGAATGATTATCTTAAGCAACAATCACAAGCCAATTTTGATATATTCACCTTCCGTCAAGAATTATTATTCGCATTAGGTAAGAAACATGGCATTAATTTTAGCTTGGTCGAAATTCAGTTGCAATGAGCCAACTGCAATAAAATCAACAAAACTATAAAAAAAATTGCAAAAACCTCTCACCATGCTATAATGAAAATACTGGGTTTTTGCGCCCAAAATTTAACTGTTCGAACAATATGCCATATATCATATGATGCAATGTAGAATAGGGGAAACAATGTTTGGTGCATGGTATAAACATGTAACGTATAATATAAAATCACTATTGATGCTGTCAATAGCGACAATTATTGCATTACCCATGTTTACCGCTTGTTCGTTCAACCAAACAGGTGGCGAAAGCACCAATTCAAATACTCCCACAACCACCGAGCGCATATTTGTCTCACAAAGTGATGCAGAGCAATATAAGGATGATTATTTTGTTGATTATATTGACGTAAGCGCGGCAGAACTTGATGATGAAAAAACGGGCGAATATGCAGATTCTGAAGGGCTTAGTAAAATTGGCGCGAATCACTTTCATGCACGAAATTTCACTGGCAAGGGGCAGATTATTGCAGTTATCGACACCCCAATTCATATCCAACATGGTGATTTGCGAGATTCTTTTATCAATGGCTATGATGCCTCAAACGGTCAATCTGATAATATTGCTGCCAGTTGCTTTAATGATTGCGATGTATCGCATGGCACGCATATTGCGGGCATTATTACCGCTAATAAAAACGGGCAAAATGTTATGGGCGTTGCTTATGATGCAAAAATCAAACCGATTTCTATTTTTGATGATCAAGGCGATAGCGATGTTACGGCAGCTCAATTTCATCAAGCGATTATTCAAGCATCGGGGCGTAACATTGTCGCCATGAATAACAGTTGGAATTCAACTGCCTATTCACAAATTGACTATAATGGCACAACCTACTATTACGCCCGTGCGCCCGGCAATAATTTCTTGAATCTTGAGGGTGACATTGTTAATCACCGCATGTCGCGTAGCGAAAATTTAGCATGGCGTCATGCTATTGGGCAAGGCACAATCGCGGTATTCGCCAATGGCAATCACGGGCTTAACAGCTTGACGGGAATGGTAGCGTTATATGATAATAAAAATCTGGAAGGCAAACCAACCCTCACCAAAAATGCCAGTGATGTTTTTGGCGAAGCAAATGCCAATATACCATCATTTCGTGGGTCTTATGCCGCCATTGATGAAGCATTTGCAGGCCGCTGGCTAACCGTGATTGCCGTTGATGATAAAGATAAAATTACCGATTTCAGTAATGGCTGTGGCATCGCCAAACAATTCTGTTTGGCCGCCCCTGGTTTTGAAATTGAATCCACCTTTCATCATAATGGCTATGAATTTCGGGCGGGAACTTCTGTCGCTGCCCCCTATGTTAGCGGGTCAATTGCTTTGCTAAAGCAAGCCTTTCCTTCATTAGCGCCCGAAGAAATTGTTGCATTACTGCTTCATACTGCCACCGATTTAGGCGAAGATGGGGTTGATGATGTCTATGGGCATGGTATGATTAATTTACGCGAAGCATTGCGCCCGCAAGGTGTTGTGCAGATAGTTGGCTTTGATAATCATCCGCTGGTAACAGGTGATTTGCTCAATCAAAGCGGTATCACATTTGCTAGCCATTTTGGCACCAACAAAAATCCCCTGCAAACAGGCGTGCGCGATGATTATAACCGCCCCTTTGTGGCAGTGCCCGCGCAAATAATTCGTGCCGATATTGAATTTAATTTAAGCGATTATATGCAGCATTTTGTTAATGCACACGCAACAGAGCAAGTAACATTAAGCAATCAAACGATACTTTCTTTCAATCAGCCACAACAGGCGCAACAACAATGGCTTTTGATGAAATATAGCCTTTCACAAAAACACAAGCTCACCGCAAGCCATCATAATGATTACAAATATCAGGCGATAGAACAAGTTGGCGTGGTGGCGGCAGGCACTTATTTTGAGAAAAATAACCCGCCCCCAATTCAGCCACAATTTGCTTATATTCGTCCTTCTGGCAAAGATGTGATGCAATTTTCTAGCATTCATCATTTGTCACAAAAAATATCAATACAGCCCTATATGTTCACTGGTGATTATGATATTGGCAATAAATTTGAAGAAATAGGCGTCAATATAAGTGTTTATCATCAGCAAAGCCACGTCACATTGGGATATGGCAGGCTTGATGAGCATCAACAATTTTTAGGCACGCAAAGCTTTGGCGCCTATGCAATTCGCGACCAAAGCCATACGGGCTTTACCGATATTACCATCACGCAATTCCTATTCAATCACAGCACAAATCGTAAGCAGGACGGGGCTGATAATATTGTCTTGCATCAGGATAAATGGCAAGGGCGCCTCAAGCGTGACTTATTATTACATCTTAACTATACTGATTACCGCACCGATGTTTCAATGGCGCATCAAGATTTTGTATCAATTGCTAATTTAGCCGCAAACCGCTATCAAATTGGTGTCAGTGGCAATCATCTGTTACGCAATCATGATAAATTCGCCATCACATTTACCACTAAATTTGGCATTCGCACTGGCGTGATAACGCAAAATAGTGTGCAAGGCTATCGCACCGATGGTTCATTTTATAACGTGACGCAACATTATTCATTGGCAGCGCAATATCGCCATCGGCAGCTTAATGCAACCTATCAAACCCCACTCAATGAATATATGGATTTATTCACCACCATTGCCTATGATGACAATTATCAGCATCAGGCTGGGCTACACCAAACCACCTTATTAACTGGCATTAAAGCCACATTTTAATGATGGCAATTAAAAGCCGCGCATTAGGCGATTGAAACTACGTTGTGATGCTTCGGGCATGATGATGGTTTTGCCCCGCCAATTTGGTTGACAATCTTCGGCTAAAATACGATAGCCTGTGCCATCATCTAATTCTACTGATATCCAATAAGGCACAATTTCGTTATTAATATCATCCACCAATTGCATTGCCAAATGTTCCAGCGGTGCATCATATGTTTGATAATGCCCCAGCCACTCATCTAGCGATTGATATTCTAGCAGTAATTTATGCGGAATATAGCTAATGTTAAGTTCTATTTTACCGTTTAATTGGCGGGTGAAACTAATTCTAGTCGGCACACGCGCCACACGGTGCGGCTTAAAGGGTTGGGTGCGAATGCTATCGCGGGCAAGCCATTCGCGCCTATTATCCATATTATCAGAGCCTATATCATCGAATTTGGGCATTACAATATCTTCCCGCATAATATATTCCCATTGGCACCTAATGGCATATCAATTAATGTGGCCGATTGCTGAAATGCCAAAAAGCCCGTTACACCCATAGATGCCGTAACATTCTCAATCAGCGCGCGCATCATTTGTTGTACAACCGCATCAATTTTTTTAATCGTTCGTAACACCATATAAAGCCTTTCTTGTTCCATATATAAATCAATTTCAATCATGCCCGTGCCTGAAAAATCAAAGCACAGAATGAATCGTTGTGTTTTCTCACTCTGCTTTTCTGGCTTTTTTTGCTGTTTTTGCTTTTGTTGATGTTGCCCATGATATGGCACGTAAAGTGTGATAAATTGTATCTGCTTATCACTTAATAACGGCATGAATATTCTTTGCCACGCATCACCATCTTTATCATTAAGAATTTGACGAGAAATTTTTTCCAAACGCCCGAATAATTGCTTTAATTGCTTATCAAGCATCTGATTCAAATTCAGCCCTTCAAATAAAAATTGGTAGCTTTCGCCTTTACCGATTTGGGTGAGATATTGCAAAATCTTTTGTGCAAAATCGTGGGTTTTCGGCGATGGTATATTTTGCCCAAACCGCACCGCCAATGCTTTATCATGCTGGGCGAGTAAATCGCTAATTTGATTAAAGATTTGCGTGGCTTCGGGCAAAACCGCCGAACGCGTGATGCTATTACCAATCGGCGTTAGGCTGATGGGGGTGCGAATGGCATGCAAGAATTGTGGTGGAATATTTTGTTGTGGCGTTGTTTGTGGAAGCGGTTGCGGGGCTTGTTGTGGTTTTCTTGGCGGTAATTGTGTTTGTGCGCGCACCTGCTGTTGCGGTGTTTGTTGGTGGATTTGCGTTTGATTCTGAGTCTGATTCTGAGTCTGATTCTGGGGCTGGTTCTGTAATTGCGCCCCCTTATATAGGCTACCCTTTTGTAGAAGCGGTAGATTATTGTTTGGTGGCAAATGGTTGATGTCGGTCATATTTTATCACACCTTATCCCATAGGTTTTCGGCAATGCGCTGAATATCTTTGCTGATTTTGGCATTAGGCGCATGTTCAAACAGTAATTTCTGCGCTCTGATACTATCATGCACTGTTTTATCGCGTTTGACAATACCTAATAATTCTGGCTGCATCGATAAGAAATTTTTACATGTTTGCCCCAATGTTTTATAAGTACGTTCGCCCTGCCTATCATTTTCTGCCGAATTAATCAGCACCTTAATATTTAAGGAAGGTTTTTGCCGAATCATCACCTTAATAAAGGCATAGGCATCGGTGAGTGCGGTTGGCTCATCATTGGCAATCACAATGGTGATTTTAGCGCGCCCTGAAATATAGCGGATATGTTCTTCAAGCCCTGCCCCCATATCGGCAAGCACAATATCATAATGCGGGCAAATCCGTTCTTCTAAAATATTGTAAATATTTTTGATTTTATTAAGCGGTAAATTTGTAAGCGACGATGCCCCCGACCTGCCTGCAATCACATCAAAAAATTTGGTTTTGGTAATCGCATCTTCTAGCTGTGCCTCGCCCTTAAAGACTTTGCCTAAATCGCATTTGGGACGCAAACCTATCTGAATATCAATATTGGCAAGCCCTAAATCACCATCGAATAGTAAGGTTTTATGCCCCGATTTGCCAAGCGCACCCGCAAGTGATGCTGCCATAAATGTTTTACCGACCCCGCCCTTGCCCGATGCAATCACCACTAAATTTTGACATAAATCAGGTGTTGCTTCAATTCTTTGCATTGGCTGTTTAACGGTTGCTGCCTCGCTTTGTTTCGCTTGTTCGTTTGTTTGCTGTTTGGGTGCGCCCGGTATATCGGCAAGCAATAATTCCGATAATTTGGGTGCCGAAAAATCGGCTAACCCATTAACAATTTCAGCGCGTGGACTGTAATGCGCCAATCGTAATTGTTGCTGTTCGGCAATGGCTAACACGCGCCCTAATCTGCGGTCAATATCTTCGCCCGTTACAATCAAATGATGCGTTTCCACCCGCTTGCTTAATGCTTCGGCAATATCAATGCCTGCTTGGGTATCAATCAAGGTGGAAAATACCAGCACCGTTAAAATATTTTGATTATCAATCAATTGCTTTAAGATTAATAAATCATCTTGCCGAAATGGGTTAATGCCCGGCGTATCGATAATTGCCACATCTTCTTCTGCCAAACTGCTTAAAATATAGCCTAATTTATCACTATGCAAACATGGCCGAAATGGTACATTTAATTTTTCAGCATAAAGCTCTAATTGTTCTACCCCGCCAGTGCGTATCATATCGGCAGCAATTAAAGTGGGCGATTTATCAAGCGTTTGGGCATGAAGTGCTAATTTTGCCGCCGTAACAGTTTTGCCCATGCCGGGCGGCCCAAACAATAAAATTGGCCTCCCTTGTGCGATAAATTTATCAAGCGGTTCAAACTTAAAGCCATGCCGTAACCCCATTGTTAGCGTATCGCCAATTTGCTTCTTGCCCTTGTTCGATAATATATCATCAATCAAGCGGTCGCTTATATCTAGCGGTAATTGATGCCATTGTAGCGCATGATGAATCGCTTCAATCTGCCATGGGGGCGCAGCATGACCCTTCTGTACTTGCTTTTCGGATTCATCGGGGTCAACAACACAGGTGATTTGATGGATACCATCATGCTCGCGGATACTGGAAATAATCGCATCATCACCTAATGAATCCACTACCTTTTTTCTAACTTCTTGATAACTTCCAGCTTCAAAGGTTTTAAGGCGCATATTGGACGGTCATTAAATTTGCGCGACAGTCTGTATCATCACTTTGGGATGAATCTCTGCCTGCGACATCACAATGGTTTGCGGACGGAAACGTTCAATAATAGAACGCACATAGGGGCGCAACACTGGACTAACGCATAAAACTGCTGTTACACCATGTTCCGATGCCACCTGATTAAATTGCTCGCGAATGGCTTGCATAAATTCATGCAGCTGGCTAGGCGGAATCGCTAATTGCTTTTCTTCGCCATCACCGCGCAAGGCTTCGGTAAAATTTTGCTCCCATCTAGGGGTGAGTGTTACCAAATATAATTTGCCATCACTATGCTGATTTTGGTGGCAAATCTGTCTGCCCAATCTCTGCCGCACATGCTCTACCATTAACATCACCGAACGGGTTGCTGCTTTGGCATCGGCCATCGCTTCCATAATTGTGCTTAAATCGCGAATACTGGCGCGTTCATTCAAAAGTGCGCGTAGCACAGTGGTCAACAAGCCAATATCAAACTTACCCGGTATCATCTCTTTAACAAAATCATCATGGCTTTCTGATAGGGTGTTAAGCAATTTTTGCGTTTCGGAGTAAGATAGCAAATCGCCCATATTATCCTTAATCAATTCGGTAAGATGAGTCGTGATAATGGTGGTATTATCCACCACTGTTAGCCCGCGAAAAATTGCTTCATCACGATTTTGCGCGCTAATCCATTTGGCATCTAGCCCGAAAATCGGGTCTTTGGCATCTTCGCCATTTAGGGTGATTTTATCGCCATTAGGATCCATCGACAAAATCATATTCGGGCGTAAATCAGCCCGTGCCACTTCAATTTCTTTTATTAAAATTGCATAGGAATTGGCAGGCAATTGTAAATTATCATGGATCCGCACCGCTGGCATCACAAAGCCATAATCACTTGCCAATGATTTGCGAAGCGACTTAATTTGTGCGGGCAATTGTTGGTCGGTATCTTTATTAATCAGCGATAATAAGCCATAGCCAAGCTCTAGCCTGATATGGTCAATCTGCAATGTTTGGCTGATGTTGCCCTCTTTGCTTTCTTCAACCTCTTCACTATCGCCTGCTTCTGCCATTGCTTCTGCCTCAGCCGCTTCCACCACTGCCAAACGTGCTTTACGCATTGCAAAAAAAGCAAAGCCACCTGTGATACTGGAAATTAATAAAAATGGAAAAGTTGGCATTTGTGGCACCATCGCGCCTAACACAAATAAAATGCCAGTAAGCAACCATAATGCTTTATAGTTACCTCCTAATTGCTTGCTAATCACATTTTGCGAATTTTCGGTATCCGTATTGGCTTTGGTTACTAAGAAACCAGCCGCGATTGAAATTACCAATGCAGGAATTTGACTCACCAAACCATCACCTACTGTTAAGATAGTATAGGTTTCAGCCGCTTGTCCAAAACTTAAACCGCCTTGCGCCACGCCAATAATAATGCCACCAATAATGTTGATGACGGTAATCAGCAAGCCCGCAATTGCATCGCCACGCACAAATTTTGACGCACCATCCATCGAGCCATAAAAATTACTTTCTTGCTCTAACCCTTTACGGCGTGATTTAGCTTCGTTTTCCTCAATCAAACCTGCTGATAAATCGGCATCAATTGCTAATTGCTTGCCCGGCATGGCATCTAATGTGAATCTGGCGGCAACTTCGGCAATCCTACCCGCACCTTTGGTAATCACGACAAAATTGATAATCACCAAAATGATGAAAATGATAATCCCCGTTACATAATTGCCACCTGTTAAAAACTCTCCGAACGCTTGAATCACAGCACCTGCCGCCGCTGTGCCATTATGCCCTTCTGATAAAATTAAACGCGTAGAGGCAACATTTAACCCCAGCCGTAACATGGTGGAAATCAGCAAAATTGTTGGAAAGGAATTAAGTTCAAGCGGGCTGGTAACCAGCATAACGGTAAGCAGGATTAAAAAGCCAAAGGCAATTGAAATCACCAATGTAATATCTAGCACCCATGGGGCTAACGGTAACAACAATAACACCAGCACGCAAATCACACCAATCGGCATGATGAGTTCTTTAAATTGATTTATGCGATTTGATATATCGACAAGTGAAAAGCCACCAACCGTCGTTGCGCCCACACCCACATTTGGGTCGCCACTAGGATTCGCACCCCCACCCGCTGGTGCTGGATTATCTGCAGGGTTATTTCCTACTGGGTTATTTCCTACTGGGCTATTTTGTGCCGCTTGGTTACTCTCTACCATTTATCGCCACTATCCTGCGGCGGCAACAGAAACCCCTTCATCCATATATTGCTGCAATTTTTGCTGCAATGTTCGGATAGAAACGCCTAAAATAATGGCGGCATGGGTTTTATCGCCTTCGCAATGTTCTAAAGTTTGCAAAATTGCTTCACGCTCTACATCGGCTAAGGCTTTACCAACCATATTATTAACCTCTGCATCATTTTTGAGCGCGTTTTTCCCCACGTCATTTTTATCCAGCATAATTGCTGTTTCAGTAATCTTATCACCATCAGCCATTAGCACAGCGCGATGAATAATATTTTCCAATTCGCGCACATTGCCCTGCCAATGATGTGATTGTAATTTTTGTAATGCTTTATCTGAAAATTCTCGTAATGGATATTCATTCAATTTAGAAAATTTTTGATTAAAATGTTTTGCCAATGCAACAATATCTTGTTGCCGTTCTGCTAAAGATGGAACTTGCAAACTCACCACATTCAAGCGAAATAACAAATCTTCTCGGAAACTATTTTTCGCAACTTCTTGTGCTAAATTGCGGTTAGATGTGGCTAATATTCTGACATCTACTGATATGGGGCGCGCACCGCCAACCCTATCAATTTCACGTTCTTGAATGGCACGCAATAGTTTTGCTTGCAATCTGGTATCCATTTCCGATATTTCATCTAATAATAATGTGCCACCATTGGCTTCTTCAAATTTGCCAATACGCCGTGCTTGTGCACCAGTAAACGCACCTTTTTCATGCCCAAATAATTCCGATTCTATAAGATTTTCAGGAATCGCCGCGCAATTTACTGCAATAAACGCCTTATCTTTACGTTTAGAATTTTTATGAATAAAATGCGCCATCACCTCTTTGCCCGTGCCTGATGCCCCAGTAATTAACACTGATGCTTGCGATGGGGCTATTTTCTTCGCCATTGCTAGCAATTCTTTCATGATTGGGTCAGCAAAAATTAGCTCCTTATCATTTTTACAGCTATTTTCTAATACAGCGGCAATCAAATCGGCATCGGGTGGCATCGGCACATAATCCACCGCACCATCTTTGACACATTGTGCCGCCAATTGCGGGTCGTCACCCAAGCCACATGCCAACACTGGCACAGCAATATGTTCACTGCGAATTTTCTTAATAAAGTCACGTATATCTAGCTTATCTTCAACCATCACCAGTTGAATGCCACCGCCATTGCGTAAAATTTCAACCCCTTGATTGATCGACGTAACAGTGGAAACCTGCGCACCTTTTTTCATGGCTATGTGGCTGGCTTCGGTGATATAACCTTCTAATGCACCTATAATAAGTAATTTCATTGTAATTTATCTATCCTAATCAAAATATGTAATCTGCTCTCTTTCGGGCAGTAGCGCATTAATCAACATTTCAAGACGGCGCGGATTTTCTTGTCGCTGAATCGAGGCCGCCGACAAAATATACATGCGATTGAAAATATCCTCATCTCTGCCATTTCTATCCAGCTTATTAGCGAAAGGAATGAATAGCATATGTGCCAAAATCACCCCATAAAAAGTGGTGAGCAATGCCACCGCCATTGATGGCCCAATTGATGAAGGGTCATCAAGCTGTGCTAACATCTGCACCAACCCAACCAATGTGCCAATCAGCCCCATCGCTGGCGAAGTTTCTGCCGCTTTACGCAACAAGGCAATTGATTGTTCGCGCAATTCACTAATATTCAACGCTTCACCAGTCATGATTTCTTGTATCTCTTCATCGCTTGCACCATCAATCGCCAGCGATATACCACGCACCAACATTGGCTTATCTTGGATGGTTGCCAAAGCACTTTGCATCTGCAATAGCCCCTGTTGCCTGCCTGCCAACCCCAACTCAATCAGCTGTAATGCCACTTCGCCTATAATCAATTGCTGACGGCTAAATGTGGTAATCAAATATTTGCTGACTCCAATACAATCACGAAAACGCGTGCCAGCAATCACAACACCAAAAGTGCCACCCACCACGATTAAAACCGATGGGATATTAACAAAGGCTTGCGGCGTGCCACCTAAAAAAATTGCCATTATCACCAGCGTAAAGGCAACCAATAAGCCAATGATGGTGGCGATATCTATAACATGTTTTTTTTCAGTTGTTCTAATACTTGTGCTTGCCATGATAAAACCTTTATTCTTTCTCAATTTCAGTGATTGAAATGCCTAATTTATTACCAATTACAACCATTTCACCGCGTGCAACCAGCTTATCATTAACATAAATCTCTACCGCTTCGCCTATTTTTCTATCCAGCGAAAGCACCGAGCCCGGTTGCATATGCACCAAATCATTCACCTTTACCTGTGCGCGCCCCAAAATAGCAGAAACTTGCACTGGTACATTTTGTAAATTGCCTAAATCACGACGCACCCCCACTTTTGCAATCGGGGCATTCGCTTGTTCCATCAATTCTTTTTCTACCATCGCCCTATATTCCCTATATCCATTTTTGCTTATTACCTAACATAATGCTAAATTGATTAAGATACAAGCTTATCATCATCTTGCTGCTTATTTTGCAAATTATTTTCCCCCATAATATCATCTGTGACATCATTTTTGTCATGGCGGTATTCCTGTTCCAGCAATGCACCAGCTTCAATTATTGGTGCGTCAATGATGGGTGGTTCGGCTGTATCCTCACCCACCTTATTATCGCTATCATCTATTGGTGACGCTTCTTGTAATAACATCGCCAAAAAATCTTCATCAGCATTATCATCTGTGATGGTATCATCGCTAGCATCAGCAGATTCAGGATACGCTATATCATCTTGTTGTAATATGACATTTTCAGCAGAAATTGTCACGTTATTTTTTTCAGGATTTTTTTCAGGTGCATCTAATATATCATCATCGGTTTCAGCTATGGTTGCGGCGATTTCCACTTGCTCTTGTGCAATATCGCTTATCATTTCGGCAGATAATGCCTGTTCCATTTCTTCTTGTTCAATGTCAGTTTGCCCAATCTCTTTTTGAATTGGTAATATCCTGTTATCAGCTTCCAATGTTTCAACGATTATGTTGGCGTCGGTTTCAGTTTCCGCTACTGCTTCGGTTTTAGTTTCGACTAATGCTTCGGTTAACATTTCCACTGGAATTTCAGCTTCTTCTACAATTTGTAGCAACGCAATATCCTGTGCACTCTCACCAATAAGCGTCTCTTCAGCTTTTTTTGCTTGTTCAACTTCTCTGGCTACGATTTCTTGCGCTTCCGCTTCTTTGGCTTTGACTTCTTGCGCTTCGACTTCTTTAGCATCAGCTTCTTCTTGCGCTAAACTTGCTTCTTCTTGTTGGTCTTTGATATTTTCCTGCATCATTTCCGATGCTTCAAAATCATGCAGCGCAAATTCAGGCAAAGCCAGCCACATATGGCGCGATAAAATACGTTCAATATCGCCCCATAAATCATCCATATCGCGCCTTGCCATACCGCTTTGCCAACGCACAATACAATCAGACAATCCTAAATTGCTATCTTCATTAATTTTGACATAGTGATTCATTTTCTCATCAGAATCAAACTTGCCACGCAACAAATAACGCACCTGTTTGGTCAATTCCGCATCAGGATATTTTGGCAAAGTGATTTCAAGCGGTTCATTATGGCGCGTTAAACCAATAATTTCTTGTACAAAATATTCAATTTCGCTCGTGCCATTTTTAGCGAGCGTGCCCGGTAAAATTTTACGCAAAATTTCTAGCATCAATGTTAATAAATGCACATCTCTGTCGCGTTCAGCATTGAGTAATAATTCAATATGTTGATAAATATTATGGCTTAATTTATGAAGCAAATCATTGGTATCCACTGCATATAATTCTTCATAAATTTGCTGACGAATATCAGCTTTTTCACGTTCAAATTCTTGCCGTGCAGCATCACGCCCTTCTTGAAAACCATGCGTATAGGCGCTATCATGCAATGTTTGTAACATTTCTTCACTCAGCGGCAAATCTTGTTGTTTTGATTGCTCAGATGTTGATTGCGCTACATCATGTTCTGGCTTTTGTGGTGCTTGTTCTTGCTGATGCTGTTTTTCTTTTTGTTGCCTTATTAAGGCTTCCGCCTGTTCTTTTTCTAGCTTTATCTCTTCATTTTTTTCGTGCAATTTATCAGCAAAACTCACAAAACCTTCATCATTATGATGGATTGTTTGACGCCGATTAGCGACATTAACACTCGGCATATCAAATGTGCGAAAATTATCATCATCGGCATTGTCAGCTTGATATTTCTGCTCTTCCATTTCCCATGCCGACGCACCCATATAGCGTAAATTGGCACTGCGGTTCATACCACGCCGATAGCTTAATTCTTGTTGCGATTGTTCGGGCATATCTTCTTTATGCGGTGTAACAGGCGGTGGTGATGGCTCTGTTATATTGTCTTGATTCGTCAATTTATGCTGTTCTTGTTCGTCCATAATACTACCTCACCAACCTATTTTGGTCTTGCTGATTGCGCTGTAGAATTTCAATCTCACCCCTATCCGACATTTCTTTGGCGGTTTGCACAAGCTGTTGTTGCGATTCTTCAATTTTACGCAAACGCACCGCACCTAATGCTGCCATATCTTCTTGTAGCACTTTTTGTGCGCGTTCCGACATATTGGTTAAGAACAAGTCCTGCATATGTTTTGATGCGCCCTTCAATGCCACCGCCAATACTGATTTATTGATGGAACGCAATAATTGCTGAATACCAGCAGGTTCAATTCTAACAAAATCTTCGAAAGTAAACATCAGTGATTTCACATGGGCTGCCGATTCATAATCTTGAGATTCTAATAATTCCATCAATCTGGTTTCGGTTGTTCTATCGAATGCGTTAAATACTTCTGCTAATAGTTCGAACGAATCGCGTTTTTGGGCATGGCCTAAATTACTGATAAATTCACTATGCAATGTGCGTTCAATATCTTCAATCACATCGCGATGCACGCTTTCCATTTTCAAGATACGTAGCATCACTTGCAAATTAAGCTGGTCGGGTAAATGTGTCATCACTGCTGAGGCATGAACAGGGTCAATGCGGCTTAAAATCAACGCAATGGTTTGTGGATATTCATTTTTCAAATAATTCGCCAGTAATTCTTCATTCACTTGCGACAAACGGTCCCACATCGATACACCGGGGGAGCCTATCGCCGAACCCGTTACCTCTTCCAAAATGGCATCAGCGCGTTCGGTAGGTAAAACGGCACGCAATAATTTTTCAGCCGCAGAAAAATTACCCGTTAAATCTGATGAATAAGAGACCCGTTCAACAAATTGTTTTAGCACATCTTCTACAACCACAGAATCGACCCGTCCAACACTTGCCATCGAGCGTGATAAAATTTTTAATTCATCATCATCTAATTGTGCAACCATTTCTTCAGCATGATGACGTTCTAGCGACAATAATAAAATTGCTGCCTTATCAGGACCTGATAAATGTGAACTCAGTGCTTTCGGACCGGGAGGTGCCATTGCTTACGTCTCCGTTTTTTTATTTACGTTTATTATCCGATAGCCAGTGCCGAATAATATCACTCGTTTTTTCTGGCTGTTCAGCAATTATTTGTTTGACTTGATTGCTCATTTTTTGACGCACCTTACCATGTTGTTTTATCAATTGTACAATTTGCGATTGCTTGTTTTCATCATCACTCATGCCTTATCCTTCTAACAACCAGCTCTTAATCACATTGCCAGTTTCGTTTGGAAACTCAGCAACAACATCGTTAAGCTGTTTACTTAATGTGTGCTTAATTCTAGCATCTACATTTACCAAATCAATCATTTGCTCACCTCCCGACGATAATAGCGAACCAATACCAGCTTCAACGCCGAACGCCCCAACTGCCGCTGCACCCGCAGGTGGTGGCCCAACAGTTTCGCCCGTTTTTTTATCCACCATCGTGCCATCAGCAAGAATTTGAATATCACGCTTGGCATTATTGGCAAGCGCACGAAGCACCAACGGACGCAACACCAATAAGAATATCACAAGTGCCACGA
Source organism: Alphaproteobacteria bacterium (assembly GCA_022599575.1). Lineage (GTDB taxonomy): Bacteria > Pseudomonadota > Alphaproteobacteria > JABAAW01 > JAHZMA01 > JAHZMA01. The sequence goes on from JAHZMA010000096.1 coordinate 26,779, forward strand.
TTGATAATATCACAAGTTCGACAATTCTTTCAATTCTTCGAACTTCAACACCTAAAATTTTGTCATCTGTCACTAAATTGAACAGCTCTTCTTGTGCAAACTGTAAATTAACAACCTCAACAGTATCTTGACGTACCGTGCCATCATAGCCAATTGCCGAGCGCACCAACCGTTGAATTTGTTCTAATTCTTCGGGACTACGCGGTTCATATAGCCTATCAGCCTCTTCGCCAATATAAGTGCCATCTACCAGCACCGCCACAGAAAGTCGTTCCACTTGACCAGGGTGAATGGTGCGTAACACTTTTTGCTTGCTGATTTCATAATTATTAATAACTTCCGAACGCGAGCTAAGCGAACGAATGGTTGAGCCACCATCTTCTTGCGGTTCATTGCCACCCGGCAAATTATTTTCAACCGTAATTCTGCCCTGATTGCGATTATCGGTATTTTCAGAATTTTCGTTAATTTCTTGTGATGATTTTAACACCTGCCCATCAGGGTCATAAATTTCTTCATCAATCACCGTTTGGCTAAAATCCATTTCAGCGCGCACTTCAACCCGTGCATTGCCAAAGCCGACCACACTTTCCACCAAATCCTGCAATTCTTGCGCTAACCTTGCTTCATAGGCGGCACGCAATTCATCAGGTGAATTGCCACTTAACAAATAATTATCTTGAGCGCCATCATCGCCACGTGCCAATAATTGCCCTTGACTATCAATCACCGAAATATTACCAATTTGCAATTCAGGTACGGCTGAGGCGACTAAAGACCGCACCGCATCAATTTTTTCTTTCGGTGGGCGGTTGCGACTTAAATCAAGAACAACCGATGCGCTTGGTTTGCGTTGATTGCGGCTGAATAATTCGCGTTTGGGCAACACCAAATGCACCCTTGCTTTGCTGATACCATCAATCGAGGCGATGGTGCGCCCTAACTCGCCTTCTAAAGCGCGCAAATGCGTGATTTCTTGTACAAAATTGGATGTGCCAAAACCTTGATCTTCATCAAACAGCTCATAGCCCGCCAATGTGCCAGAATTTGGTAAGTTTCGCTCGGCAAGATTAATTCTTAGCCGTGCCACATTTTGCGGTGCCACCAAAATAGACCCATTATTACCAATTTCATAAGCTTCACCTAGCCCTTCTAAAACGCGCACAATTTCCGAAGAATCTTCTGGGCTTAAATTGCCATATAGCAATGAGTACCGCTCGCCACCTAGCAATAAAAAACTCGCAATAATACCGATAACCAGCAATGCGCTACCACCGCCAAACACTGCTAATTGTTGCGTTGACATATTCTTTAAGGATTCTAGCAATTTCGCCATAATATCACCCTCATTTCAGTTTATGTTACATCAGATGCAACATAGATTCACGAAAACATTTCTTAATACATTATAAAATGTCATCAGCATCATGCTGTAAGAAATGCTTTTCCGCCCCGAAATAATGCTCTCGCATTACCATCCCCGAAATATTTGTCTATTTTGTCAATATTTGCTAATGAGCGCTGATGGTTCATTTGCGATTATTCTCTCCCCCATCACGCTTTTACATATAAAATATTATATATAAAACAAGACAATATAACTATTTTGATAATTTTTCAAGACACAGTTTCATATTTTTCGATTTTTTTTCACAAAAAATCGCTTTTATCCCTAAAATAATAGTGTTTTTAGGGAATTTGCTATTAATTATTCACAATATAGGCTTGATAAAGCAACTCTTCTAGCATTTTCTTAAATTGGTCAGCGCTATAGGGTTTAGAAATAAACGCCACATGTGGTAATTGGGCAATTTTAGCAAAAGTTTCATCACGCACAAAGCCTGAAATGCAAATCACTGGTAAATTTGCGTTCAATTTCTTGATTTCGGTGGTTAATTGCATACCATCCATGCGTGGCATTCGCATATCGGTTACCAATAAATCGGGCATTTCTGCTTTGGCAATTTTCATTGCTGAAAGCCCATCTTCCACCTCTACCACCTCATAGCCATATTTACGTAATAATTTTGCGGTAAAATAGCGCACCGCTGGCTCGTCATCAGCCAACATGATTTTATTTCTTTCTTTCAAAATCTTTTGGCTTGATGAGGTGATTGCATTTGGCTCTTGCTTTTTAGCCATCAAAAAATACAGCGAAAAAGTGGCGCCGCCTTGTTCATTATTGGCAATGGTAATGCCACCGCCCATCTGCTGAATGATACTATTGACCATGCCAAGCCCTAACCCCGTGCCTTTGCCGACATCTTTGGTGGTAAAAAAAGGTTCAAAAATACGCTCGATAATATCAGGCGAAACCCCTGGCCCGCTATCACTCATCTCCACGCATAAATAATCGCCCACCATTATCTGACCATGTGGCATACGCATTTTTTCGGTGAGTGTAACATTGCTGGTATGAATTAAAAAAGAATGTTTTTTATCGGGCAGGGTTTGCATGGCATCACGTGCATTAATGGCAATATTGACAATAATTTGCTCAACCTGCAATTCATTCGCCATAATATCGGTATTGGCGGCATCATGATAAATATCAATCAGCATATCGCGTGGGAATAGACGCAATAATAAAGGCTCTATTGCTTCGAGCACATGTGAAAAATTGATAGGGTAGCATTCGGTTTTAATATCGCGCGATAAACCAGTGATTTGCTTGATAAATTGCGAGGCATGCACACAGCTTTGTTGAATCCGTTGTAAATCAGCATAGCCATTGGCGCGCGGTGGAATAACTTCTAGCAATGCTTCGATACTGCCTTTGGTCATGCTAATCATATTATTAAAATCATGGGCAATACCGCCCACCAACTGCCCAATCGCATCACGCGTTGCCATATTAGATAATTTACGCCTTAATTGATGTTCCATACTATTATCTTGAAACATCGCCGCAACGGTGGGAATATTTTTCACTTTTTTAATATTTTTTGAATAGATAATGCGAAAAAATGATACATTATATGTGCCTTCAATTTCTTTACAGCGCACTGCAATTTCTACCACATCATGTTGTTTGGTCAATAATGGCTGTAAAATTTTATTTAAATCAAGAATCTCGCCCTCATAAAAAATTAAGTCGGATTCTGTTTGAGCTTTTTCTTCATCATGCCCCACATCATCATATTGGGGCATCATATTTTGGTCAATTTCAAAAAATTGAAACCATTTCTTTTTTTCCTTTTTATTATAAACAATAGCTTCAAATATTTTATGGAATTTGCGATTCATCCGAATGATTTGTCCGAAATCATCAATCAGGCAAACGGGTATCGGCGCGGACGAGAATATCAAATCATCAGCACCCCTTTGTGTGGCGGGTTGCACCGCCTGCTTTTTTAATGGCAGTAAATGAGAAAAATATTGCGTGAATACAGACACCAGAATAACCTTTGTAATATTTGGCTTATTCTAGCAGAAAAATACGAGATTGGCAATTTATAAGCCTAGATTCTAATATTGAGTATAGCGGTGGGGGTATGGGGGGCGTCATCGCGAGGCTGGTGTCCTACGGACAAACCTGCCGAAGCGTATGTCGCAAAGCCCCCCATATATTAATGTGTAAAGACACGCACCGCCCTATGTGCTACACACCCCGAAACGCACTCCGCCCCTTGATATTATTAATCTCTTGCTCTTCTCATTTCATCTAATGTTTTACCATTTAAACACCACCATATCGTTCCTGATGGCGACCAATCATGCCCCATTTCTTTTAAAATTATGTCAGCTGAATTTGAAAGAGACGTAATTTCACCACGAAAATTTACTTTTGTGTTATCTACAACTTCGCATGTAATTGTATTATCTTTCCTGAATGTTAGTATTGTGTTTGGTTGAATATCTAACATAGCAAACTCAAATTTTTGTCTCTTTTTTCTAGCATTATCTAATGCCTGTTTATCTTGTGGATTCTCTACAATAATATCTGTAGGAGTAACATTAATACCACCCATTATTTCTACAATTTTTAATGAGCATTTTGCTTTTTCGGCTGAAAGGTTGAAAAATTCTCTATTTGGTCGCACTCTTTCATCATCAAATAGCTCATGTAATTGTTTCTCTATGGTTTGTGTTAATGCGCTATCAATTTTTATAGCGTAATAACATTCAAAAGGTAGTGGAGTGGATGTATTATCTAATTGCTTTATCCGCGCCTCTAAATTACCTGTGATACCTATTTTCACAGTATCAGGCATGCATTCATTGGTAAGTATATATACGATTGACATTGCGATGTTTCCTTTTCATAAAAAAATTCTAATAACGACTGCAACATAGCTATATGATTCCAAAATTCAAGTCAATTATATTGTTGCTATAATATCAAGGGGGGTGCGTGTCTCATCACATTATTATATGGGGGGCTTTGCGATGATGTTTATCCGCTCACAATGGCAAAGCCATTGTTTCGCTTATCAAGGGGGGTGCGGCTTCACTTCTCGGTGGGCAAGGCAAAAGCCGCCCACCTTGTGAAGTCCCCCCTTGATAATCCCCCCGCCATACTCAATACTAAAAACGGAGTGAGCCTTTGCTAGCGTATATTACAGCTTCTTACCCTTCAGCTCCCAAACATATTTGATAACAGCCGCCACTGCTTCATAATGGTCTGGGTCAACTTCTTGGTTAATCTCTCCCGTTTCATAAAGCGCACGTGCCAATGGCGCATTTTCTACAATCGGCACATTATGTTCCTGCGCCACTTCGCGCATTTTAAGCGCGAATTTATCTGCCCCCTTGCCCGTTACCATCGGCGCGCTCATTTCAGATGGTTCATATTTTAGGGCAACCGCGTAATGGGTAGGGTTGGTGACCACCACATCAGCATCTGGAATGTTCTGCAACACGGCTTGCTTTGCGCGTTCATTGCGAATTTGGGCAATTCTTTGTTTAACCTCAGGCGACCCATCGCTTTGCTTGCGCTCATCTTTCACTTCTTGGCGCGTCATTCGCAGGCTTTTGGTATGGGTATAATTTTGCCATGCCACATCAAACAAAACCAAGAAAAACAGTATGATTAAAATGCCCGACATCACTTTCAAGAATAAGACTAAAAATGCTGGCAATGCGTCAAAAACTTCTAAATGCACACTGTTAATAATGGTATCAAGATTGCCATATAGCATAAAAATGCCGATTGTCCCCACCAACGCAATCTTCACAATTCCTTTGCCAAACTCAACCAATGCTTTGGCAGAAAATATTCGCTTATAACCTTTCACAAGCGAGAGATGGCTGAATTTCGGTTCTAGCTTTTTTGATGCAAATAATAACCCGAATTGCGATACATTGCCCACAATCCCGATAAACATAAACACAAATAAAATCGGTAAAATATAAAGGGCGGTCTCCATCATTGTTTGACGGACAAAATAAAATATTTCAGCATGATTCAAATGTTCGGAAAAAACTGTCAGGCTTTGGGTAAGCACATTTGCCAAATGCGCGAATGTAAAAGGCAAAACAACAGCTGCCAACATCGTGAACACCAATAATATTAGCCAACTCACTAAATCGCGTGAATTTGCAACATTGCCATCACTGCGCGCTTTGCTAATCTTTTTCGGGGTGGGTTCCTCGGTTTTCTGGGAATCATCTTCTGCCATTATTTTATTCCATCATGATGGCAAAAACGGCTCAAACAAGCCTTTATAATATTCTAAAAATGCCAACATCACCGTTGGTAAAATCACAATCAACAGCCCCCAACCTAACAGAATTTGTAATGGTAACACCACCAAAAATGCTTGAAATTGCGGCATGAGCCTGCCTGAAACCCCCATCATCACATAAATAATCAGCGACATAAAATAAAATGGTAATGCAAAGCGAAACCCCAATGTAAAGCTGCTAACAAAAGTATTGACAATCACTTGCGTGAAATCGCCAATGGCATGCCACTGCCCTGGTGCGAAAATATAATAGCTTTCCACCAGCACAATAAACAATAAATGATGAAAATTCACCGCAAACATCATATTAACGCCCATCATCACCAGAAACACTGCGGGCAAGATGCTTTGTGTGGCTTGCAAAGGGTTGAACACAGCCGCATTAGAAAGCCCTATCTGAAAGGCAATCAATGTGCCAGCATAGCTAAGGCTATCAAGCGCAAACCGTGCCATTGTGCCAATTAATGCACCCACCAAAAATTCTGTTAGCACCACCAGTAAAACATCGATAATTTCGCTAGGCAATGGTGGTACTTGTGTGGCAACCACAGGGGTAAGCACGAAAGTAAGCATTAATGCAAAAAGTAGCCTTACTTGTGCTGGCACAAAAGTGCGCCCGATTTGTGGAAAAAGCATCAATAATATCGATAAGCGCATAAACACAACAAAAAATACCCATATTTCTTGAGGGAAAATCTGCGCTAGCATGGCTTGCTATCAGCCTATATTGATAATAGCATTGGCAACAAAATCCATAAACGCACTTAATTTACCCGCCATATAGGGCATCAGCAAAAATATCGAAATAAAAATCACGATAATTTTCGGCACAAAGGTAATCGTCATTTCTTGAATTTGCGTCAAAGTTTGTAGCAAAGATATCGCCAAACCCACGCCCAAGCTAATCATCAGCAACGGCAAGGAAAGCGATAAAAGCGTTATCACCGCATAGCGCCCAAACTCTAAAACTTCTTGTTGTTCCATATCAAACACCTATGAAGAAAGATTGTGAGTTTCCTGCCCATAGATGCAATATGTGATTAAAACAAACTGCTTATCTTCATTTAACAGATAATGATAGGGTTTGTCAAAGGATTTTTTGTGGTGTGGTAATTAGCGCGTTTCTGCCTCACCTTCCACTTCTTCTGTTTTTGGTATCAGCAAAATTTGACCTGGGTAGATTTGGTCGGGGTCGTGGATTTCTTGCCGATTGGCATCATAAAGCGTGGTATGTTGTGCGCCCTCGCCAAATAGGCTACGCGCAATATACCATAGTGAATTACCGGGCTGTACAATGAAAAAGTCGGTTTCGGGTTGTGCGTTTTGATTTGGCAATTCATCCCATCTAACGGGTAAGATACGGCGCAACACCACTTGGTCATCTTCCACCATATCCACGCGCAATTCATAATGCCCTGGGGCTATTTTGCCTGCCACTTTCACATCCCAATTCACTGGTACTGCGCCCTGCCCTTCGATTTTTTTACGCGCAATCGGTTTATTATCCAAATAAAGCAATATTTCAATATCTGTTGCCTGTAAAATACCACCAATAATCAGCAAGCCCTGATTATTATAATCAATGGAATTAACGGTGAAATTAGCACCTAATGGCGTTTTATCAGCCGAGAATTGATTTTTTAACACGCGTGACCCGCTTTCAGCATCGCTTGGCAACAGCACAACCAGTGGCTGTCCGCCATCACCTTCTTCGCCCTGAATCACCACAGATTTTTTCGGCACAATAATCACCAAAGATTGGTCGCCATAAATTTTGGTGGTTAAATCTTCGCTGATGGCTTCCAATGTTAACCGATGATAGCCGCTGGGCAATGGTTTAGGCGTTAGAAACACCCATTCACCATGATGGTCAACTTGTGCCGCCCCAATGCTAGCGCCATTTAATTCAATAATCACCCTTGAATTTTCTGGGGCATGGCCTGCAATCACCGCATCGCCACTATTATTCATCCGCACCAATGTAAAGCCCAACACGCTTTCATCGGCAATCTGATATTGCTGATAGCTTACTTGAGTTTGGGTTTGATTTTTTTCATTAGCAATATTAACTTCCGTTTGCGATAATTGCTTTTGTTCAGGTGCGGCAATTAGAATCGAGATAAAGATTGATAAAGCAACCGAAAAGCCACCAATAATGCCTAATACCCACATCCAGTTTAAGCGGATTTTAGGCAATAGTTTTTTCTGTTTCTTTTTTGATTTTTGCTTTTTCTGTGCCATGTTACAACCTTATCAACGGCAATAGCGATACCATAAAACAGGCAAAGCCAAACATGCCATTTTGCTTAAAAAACTTTAAGCAGGTTTTGGGCTGTTCTACATCAACCCGATATAATAAAATCAGCATCACTATGATAAGCAATAATGTTACCGCCAGCACCTTTATTGCCAATAGCCCCGCCACCAGCCAAAACGCCCCAGCATAGCAAAGCAAAAATATCATATAAAACAACCCTACCCATAATTTAATATATTTTCCTAAAAATAAAGCGAATGATTTAACATTGATATTTTTATCAAAATTTTTATCCTGACACGCATAAATCGTATCATAGCATAAAGTCCAAAAAATGCCGCCTACCCATAATAGCCACACCGAAGCATGAGGAAAATTGCCCGTTATCGCACTATAACCGCATAAAATACCCCAATTAAACACCAGCCCTAAAATCAGTTGTGGTGCTACCATGATGCGCTTCATTAACGGATATATCGCCACCACTGGTAAAATCGCCAAAGCGGTGATTTGCGCCTGCATCGGTAAAATCAAGAAAAATGCCAAGCCTAATATCAGCCAAAGCGACGCAAAAATCACTGCCCTTTGCACCGAAATCGCGCCTGATGCAAGCGGACGATGTTGGGTGCGTGCCACATTTTTATCGATATTCCTATCCAAAATATCATTCCAGATACAGCCTGCCGAACGCATGGCAATTGCGCCACATAAAAAGCCAAACAGCCAGAAAATTAGATGATGTCGTACAGCGAAGTTACTTAAATCATCACCCAAACCAAGCCTCAATTCATAAAGCCCTAATGCCAAGCCAAAACAGCAAGGCACATACAGCATCTGCCAGCCTGCGGGTCTATCTAGCCGTGCCAATAAATAATAGGCTTGCATTTTATGCGGTAAAAATCGCATAATGCCATTTAAATTGAAATCCTGATAATTCTGCCCATTATTTACCTCATTATTTTTTATCATGCAACATTACCGCCTTTATCATTCGCAATTGCTTGAATGTGACCAGAAAATCACCCTCACCACGCAACAACAGCATTATCTTGTGAATGTGTTGCGCTTTAAGCCACGCAATCACGATAAAACCCTCTCTCTTTTTAACGAAAATGACGGCGAATGGCAAGCAGAACTCACATTTGAGGGCAAGCAATATCATGCGCGCTTAACGCATAGGCTACAATCTGCGCCTGAACAACCGATTCAAACCATGCCGATTTTATGTTTCGCCCCTATCCGAAAAAGCAGGCTAGAAACATTGCTAGAAAAAACCACCGAATTAGGCGTGATGCAATTACAACCGATACACACGCAATATACCCAATTTAGCCTCAATGATAAGAAAGGGGCTGATAGTGACCGCGCCACCAAGATTGTGCGCGAAACGACAGAACAATGCGAACGGTTGAGTGTGCCAATCATCTTGCCTGAAATTTCTTTTACCGCTTTGCTCAATAGCATCGATGAAAACACGCCTCTGTTATGCTTTGTTGAAACGGGTGATGCTGTGCCTGCGCCATTATATTTGGCGCAACATTATCAGCCATCGACCAAGACATCGCGCACAGCACCGCGTTTTTTACCGCGTTTTTTAATTGGCCCTGAAGGTGGATTCTCGCCAACTGAATTACAGGCTTTGCAAAGCCACCCGCATGTGCAACCCTTATCGTTAGGCACGCGTATCTTAAAAAGCGAGACTGCCGCGATGGTAGCACTCACCCTATGGCAGGCATGTTGCGGCGATTTTATCAAACCGCGCATTAAATTCAACTGAAATTTAATTTGACAAAAGCAAGCAAACTCACCATAGTTTCTAGCAATAAAAACTTGAAAGTTGTATCATGACACACAGCCTCACCTATGATGATTTAATCGCATGGTTTCATAATAGCGAAAAAACCGACCAGCTGATTGGTTCGGAACATGAAAAATTTCTCTATCATCAAAATGATTTGACGCCTGTTACCTATCAGGAAATCGCGCAATTGCTGCATAGCTTGCATCAAAAATTGGGTGGCGATGCCATTATGGAAGGCGCAAATATTATCGGGCTAAAAACCCCGCCATTGCTGGGCGATAAACCTGCCTCAATCACATTAGAGCCGGGCGGGCAGTTTGAATTATCGGGCGCACCGCTGGCAAATTTACATCTTACCTGCCAAGAAATCACCAACCATATCAATCTGATGCAAACATTATGCACCGAACAAGATTACGGCATGTTGGCATTGGGTTATTTGCCACAATATCAGGTAACCGATATCCCGAAAATGCCGAAAAAACGTTACGATATTATGCGGCAATGGATGCCCAAACAAGGCTTGTGCGGCTTAGATATGATGCATCTCACCACCACTGTGCAAGTGAATCTGGATTATAAAGATATGCAAGATATGGCGCAGAAAATGCGAATTGGCGCGGTGTTACAACCTTTTGCGACAGCGTTATTTGCAAGCTCACCCCTGATGAATGGCGCGGTAAGCGAGTATAACAGCGCACGCGCCAATGTGTGGCTAGATACTGATGCCAATCGTTGTGGCATGCCAGATATTATTTTTGCCGATGATTTCAACTACCAGATGTGGCTGGATTATCTGCTAGATGTGCCAGTCTATTTCTTAAACCGTGCAACTGCTAGTAATCCGCATGATTATGTTGATGTGGGCGGGGCAACATTCCGCACCTTGATGCAAGATGCGGGAGCATATGCGCCTATCACTTTAAATGATTTTATCGGTCATGCTTCCACTGTGTTTCCTGATGTGCGGTTGAAAAATGTGATTGAAATGCGCGGTGCCGATTGTTCTAAATTCACCCTATGCGCTCTGCCCGCTTTTTGGGTTGGCTTATTGTATGATGATGCAAATCAGGCAAAGCTTTACGATATGCTTTCGGGCTATCAGCATCGTGATATTCTCACATTGCGCGAGCAGGTGGTTACTGATGGTATGAATCTGCAATGGGATGGCAAATCAATGTATGAGTGGGCAGAATTACTGTTGCCGATGGCACAAGCGGGCTTACAACGGCGCGGTTTTTATAACGCCAATAACGAAGATGAAAGCAGCTTCTTAAACGGGCTGTTTGATATTGTTGCCAATCGTGAAACCATCAGCGACCGTGTCCGCGCCGCTTACCACAAATATAATGGCGATATGCGCGCGATTTATGATGAGTTTGGGTTTTGAGTAGCTGAAAACTTGGTTGGGGGCGGATATGACAAACACAAGCCGCACGCTAGCATCACCATATTAGCAAAAATGCACCCAAATGCAAGAAAATAATGATAAATCAAGGTTTATATATGTAAAACATGTGAGTAAAACAACTGAAATGCTTTTCTACTGTTTTTCTCTTGCATGTGGCAATATTTTTGCTACAATAGACTTGTGAGAGCTGGGAAAAGGCGGCGTCTGTGCGTTCATAGAACTGTCATATCCGCCCCCCAGCCATTACTTTTCCTTTATATTTTTGTTAAA
>JAHZMA010000097.1 GCA_022599575.1 Alphaproteobacteria bacterium
CAATATTTACGGGCGCAAGGATGGCGGGTTTTTGCCACTATGCGCGATGAAAAAGATAGGCAGAATCTTATCGCACAAGGTTTTGAGGCATTTTTGCTTGATTTAGATGATTCGGCATCAATCAAAACAGCAGTTGATGCGGTATTAGAGGCAAGTGGTGGGCAATTAAGCGCGTTATGTAACAATGCGGCCTATGGTTTACCAGCAGCATTAGAAGATGTGAGCCGCGATGCGTTGCGCGCGCAATTTGAAACCAATTTATTCGGCACACATGAATTAACCAATCTTATTTTACCCATCATGCGCCAGCAAGGCTATGGGCGAATCATTCAAATTAGCTCGGTATTGGGGTTGGTGGCAATGCCGTTGCGCGGTGCGTATAATGCCAGCAAATACGCGCTTGAGGGATTATCCGATACATTGCGGTTAGAACTTTATGGCACTGATATCAAGGTGGTTTTGGTGGAACCAGGACCAATTGCCACCCAGTTTCGCGCCAATGCCCAATTGGCTTTTGAAAAATGGGTGAATCGCGATAAAAGCGTTTTCAAGCAAAGCTATCAGATATTATATCAAAAACGGGTGGTTGAAAATCGGACTGTGCCATTTACGCTTCCGTCAGAATCGGTGGCAAAAGTGATTGAGCGCATTTTACGAAGCAATAAGCCTAAAACGCGCTATTATGTGACGGTGCCAACCTATGTTTTTGGTTTTTTACGTAGAATCTTGCCAAGCAAATGGCTAGACCGCTTGCTGGATAATTTTGGTAAAGCAATCCCAAAACCGCCCAAACAGCCACTAGATTCATCATGATGACATTACCATATCCGCTTGAGATTGTTGAGAAAGCTTCAGCCTATTATTTGTGGGCTGACGGCAAAATATTATTGACCGAAAAGCAACATCAGGTGGCTCTGCCTTGCTTGCAGATGGCGCAACAATTACAACAAGAAGCCAAACAATGGCATAATCACAAAAAACCTGATTATCAATTATGGCCACGCATCTGTTATGTGCATGATTATCTTCAAGCCGATACTGAATCGCGGCAAAATTTGCATGATAAGATTATCAATTATGCCAATCACGATTTATTATGTTACCGCGTACAGCATCCGCCTGCGCTTTGTGTGTGCGAACAACAACAATGGGATTTATGGCTGGATTGGGCGCAAACAACCCACAATATTCACTTAAAAACAACTGATGCTATTTTGCATATCGCGCAATCTGATGAGTCGCTCAAAAAAGTGAGTGATATAGTGAATTCTAAAAATCTCTATTGCCAAGCGGGATTGTTAGAATTGGTTGAAATTTTAGGCTCGGTGATTTTAGTATTGGCAGTTATTAACTGTTTAGAGACAAAAGATAATGCCCAAATCGATTCTATTTTTAACGCATCATTGTTGCATGAAAATTATCAGGCCGAAAAATGGGGTAAGACTGAAGAATATCAGGCAGATTATGATGCGAAATATCAACATTTAACCCATGCGTTGCAATTTTATCAATTAGGATTATTGGTTTAATTCGCACGTTGCCCAATTTGCAGTTTCCGATAATATCGAATCATCATGTTTTTGCCATTTTTGCAATGCGGGCAGGTGATTTTTATCACCACTATTGCCAATGGCAATGAGAATATTGCGAATGAAGCGGTTAAAGCCGAGTCTTTTAATCGGGGATTTGCTAAAATTTTTACGGAATTCTGGTTCGTCCCATGTTAAAAAATGCGCTAATGAGCGGTTTTGTAAACTCTTGCGTAATTCAAAAGCCTGATTTTGACTTTTTTTAGCAAATTTATTCCATGGGCAGATGGCAAGGCAATCATCACAGCCAAAAATCCGATTGCCAATCGCTTTACGAAATTCTACAGGAATTGCGCCATGATGCTCTATGGTAAGATAGGCGATACATTTGCGCGCATCTAAATGATAGGGGCTGGTAATGGCGCGAGTCGGGCAGATATCGATACAGGCGGTGCAACTGCCACATAAATCTTGATGAGGTTGTTGTGTATCATCATCAAATTCGTGAGTGGTGATAATGCTTGCCAGTAATAGCCACGAGCCATATTGCTTCGACACAATATTGCTATGTTTCCCTTGCCAACCAAGCCCTGCCATTTGCGCTAATGGTTTTTCGGCTAATGGTGCGGTATCAACAAAAATGCGAAAATCACCGCCATATTGATGCTGTAATTCACGGGTTATCAGCCGTAATTTTTTCTTTAAGTCATCATGATAATCGCGTCCAAGCGCATAGCAAGCAATGGCACCATGATTTTTCTGTTTTAGCCAATCAAGCGGCTGATGCTGTGGCGCGTAATTAACGCCTAGCATGATGATGCTGTTCATATCGCGCATTAATTTTTTAGGCGTACAGCGTATATCTATATGTTCTGCCATCCAGCCCATTGTGCCATGCTCATTATTAGCGATAAATTGCTTTAACCGTTTGATATTATGTTCGGGCAGAGTGGGATTGCTGATAATGCCCATCACATCAAAACCATGTTGGGTGGTGATTGTTTGAATATCAATCTTTGTTAAGTTAACTTGTTTCATAATCATTCAAAAAGCTTTGATGAAATTCCGTATAGCAATTCGATTCGATGGCAATGCGCGCTTTTTGCATTAAAGTTTGATAAAATTGAATATTATGCCAGCTTAGTAACATGCTCGCCAAAATTTCACCTGATTTCACCAAATGATGCAGATAGGCACGGCTGTAATTTTTACAGGCAGGGCAGGGGCAATCTTCCATCAATGGCGCGCTATCTTCCCTAAAACGTTGATTACGTATATTCACCGCCCCTAAATCGGTGAAAGCCTGTCCGTTACGCCCCGAACGGGTTGGCATCACACAATCAAACATATCCACGCCACGCGCAATACCATCTAATAAATCGGTGGGTTTGCCAACCCCCATCAAATAGCGCGGGCTTTGTATTGGCAATAAAGGGCAGGCAATCTCTAACATGGCTAGCATTTCTTCTTTGGGCTCGCCTACCGCTAGCCCGCCAATCGCATAGCCATCAAAACCAATATCACATAGCATTTGTGCCGATATTTTTCGCAAATCAGCAAACATTCCTCCTTGCATAATGCCAAATATGCCATAACCTTTTCGTTCAATAAATGCTTGTTTACTGCGTTCCGCCCAGCGCATGGAAAGTTGCATAGATTGTTCTGCCTGTTGGTAAGATGCAGGGTAGGGCGTGCATTCATCAAACGCCATTGTGATGGTGGCGTTTAAATCATGCTGAATGGCAATCGATGTTTCGGGACTTAACAAATGTTTAGAACCATCAATATGCGAATTAAACGTAACGCCCTGTTCGGTAATTTTGCGTAGTTTCGCTAGCGACATCACCTGATAGCCACCTGAATCAGTGAGGATAGGTCCGTCCCAATTCATCATTTTTTGTAAACCGCCTAATGCTTTGACTTGTTTTGCACTGGGGCGTAGCATTAAGTGATAGGTATTGCCTAAAATTATCTGCGCCCCCGTGGCTTTCACTGATTCTGGAAACATGGCTTTGACTGTGCCCGCCGTGCCAACAGGCATAAAAGTGGGGGTATCAATAATGCCATGTTTGGTGTGCAATCTGCCCCGCCTTGCGGTTGATGCGCTATTCAGTAATTCAAAATGAAAATCAGTCATGTTTTCTTTCCAATAAACAGGCATCGCCATAAGATAAAAAACGGTAATCAGATGCAAGCGCGTGCTGATAGGCGGTTAAGATATTTTCATGCCCAATAAAGGCACTCACCAATGCCAATAAGGTCGAACGCGGTTGATGAAAATTGGTGAGCAATTTATCGCATAATTTAAAATCAAAAGGCGGGGTGATGAAAATATCCACCATACCGCTTTGCGCTTCTAAATCTTTGTTACGCCCCTTGTTCTGCATCGCCCATTCTAACAGACGGAGTGATGTTGTACCAACGGCAATGATCTTGCCGCCTTTTGCGCGACATTGCTTAATCGAATCGATGGTGGCTTGCGGTAATTCGCCCCATTCTTGATGAATGACATGGTCGCTGATATTATCGGTTTTTACGGGTAAGAATGTGCCTGCACCAACATGTAGGGTAACGGTGGCAATGTTAATATGTTTAGCACGCAAATTTGTCAGTAATTTATCAGTAAAATGCAAGCCCGCAGTGGGGGTGGCAACCGCGCCATGATGTTCGGCAAAAAGGGTTTGGTAATCAGTTATATCTTGCTGATTGCTATCGCGCTTTAGATAAGGCGGGATTGGCATTTTGCCATATTTTTGTAGATTTTGTTGCAATTGGTCATTAGCGCAATTAAAGCGTAGCAAGATTCTGCCATCGGCGAATTTTTGTTGTAACTCCCAATGGAAATCATCGCTGATCATCACCCTATCACCGATTTTAAGTTTTTTACTGGGGTAAGCAAGCGCGATCCAAAGCGGACTAGCCCATAGATTTTGGTAATTTTGTGGTGTTAGTAAATTGCATTTAATATTTGCGGGTTGGGCATTATCATCGGTTGAGCGTATACGTACACCATGCAGTAAGGCAGGCAAGGTCTTGCTGTTATTCACAATCAGCAAATCATGTGGATTTAACAAATTGGGCAAATCATAAATATATTTATCAATCATCTGGCATGATTGCGGGTTAGCCGTTACACAGAGTAATTTTGCATCATCGCGCGGGATGATAGGGGTTTTGGCGATTGCCTCATCTGGCAAATCATAGTCAAAATCAGCTGTTTTTAAGCACATATTGCTTGCCTGCCAGTATTTTGAAAAGTGGTAACAGGCATAAGCCCATCGCAATTTTAACGGCAAAATCGCCCAATGCCCAGCTGAACCATGGCAAGCCCGTTAAGGCAAAGGCGAGTGAGAAAAATAACAGACTATCCAATAATGAGGCGATGAGAGTGGAAAATAACGGTGCCTGCCACCATATTTTGTTACGCAAGCGATTGAAAATGGCAATATCTAATAATTGCGCGCTTAAAAAAGCAATGGCCGAAGCGATGGCAATGCGTGCATCGCCTACCAAAAATGATAAAAACACACCAACGATAAAGCCTGCATAAACTGCCAAACGTGCCTGTTTTGCGCCATAATAGCGATTGGTAAGGTCGTTTACCAAAAAGCAAAATGGATAGCTGAATGCGCCCCATGTCAGCCAATCATTAATCGGGAATGTTACCAATAGGTTGGAAAGCATTACCACCAACCCCATTAACATTACAGGAATACCGATATAGGGAGAAAATTTTTGCATCATAAAACCTGCATCATAAAACCTTATGCCTTATTATTTGATATATTGCACAGTAACGCACAATAATCTTTTCGCTAACATGATGCAAGAGTATGATGTATGATGCAATCGAACGTTTAATGTTATATAATATGGTCGCTTTTAAGGAGATTAATAGATGAATCGCTTACCCATGATTGACCAAATACGGGGCTTCGGCTTTGTGTTAATGTTTATTTTTCATTTTTGTTTTGATTTGGTGTTCTTGTTACGGATACCGATTCCAATGTTTAGCCACCCTTTATGGATTTTATTCCGCATGGTGATTGTGGCGTGTTTTTTAAGCATGGTTGGGGTGTGTTTGTTGCTTAATTGGCAAAAGGGTTCTGATAGGGGCGGCTTTGATATCAAACGCTATGGAAAACGATTGCTAAAATTATTCCTGACCGCATCGGTCATCACGATTGCAACCGCTATCATTATGCCTGATTTGGTGATTTTTTTCGGAATCATTCATCTGATTTTGGCGTCATCATTACTGGCAATTCCGTTTGTGATGTTGGATAGAAAATATCGCTTTCACCTAATTGTGGCAGGCATTGCTTTATTAGTGATTGGGCATTATATAACACTTTTTGAATCAACCAGTTTTTGGTCGTTTTTATGGCTGACCAACCCCATTCCGCGCACGGCAGATTATGCACCGATTGTGCCGTGGTTTGGCTTTGTATTAATTGGAATAGGTGTGGGGCATGATGCCAAAAAATGGGCAAAACATCAATATTTACCGCGACCGATTGATGAGGGTTTACGCTGGTGCGGACGCCATGCGTTACTGCTTTATCTCACCCATCAGCCATTTTTATGGGCAGGATTTTTTGCCTATATTTATCTATTTTTGCGCTGATTACCAACTGCCTTGATTTTTCATTGATGCCCATGGCTCAGCTTTGGGCAAATTATCGCCTTTTTGTAATAATTCAATCGATATGCCATCAGGTGAGCGCACAAATGCCATATGCCCATCACGGGGCGGACGGTTGATCATCACACCCTTATCCAT
Organism: Alphaproteobacteria bacterium; assembly: GCA_022599575.1. Classification (GTDB taxonomy): domain Bacteria; phylum Pseudomonadota; class Alphaproteobacteria; order JABAAW01; family JAHZMA01; genus JAHZMA01. The sequence goes on from JAHZMA010000097.1 coordinate 6,313, forward strand.
TAATTTTTGGCATAAGGCATAAATATCATCGGTTACAAAAGCCAGATGTCCAAAATTACGACCGCCATCATAGGTTTCTTTATCCCAATTATAGGTAAGCTCAATCATCGGCGCTTGATTGGCTTTGGCAGATTCAATATCGTCTGTGGCGGCAAGGAATATTAGGGTAAAACGTCCACTATCATTATCAACGCGGCGGATTTCACTCATGCCTAATTTGTTGCAGAAAAAATCCAGCGATTCGTCAATATCGCTGATTCGAATCATGGTATGTAGGTAGCGCATCGGCTTTCTCCTTATATGTTAATCTATTATCAAGCTAACATATTCTTACCAATATTTCAGCACTATACTAAAAATACGCCATATTTTGAAATTAGCACCTTGAAATTATGCGATTAAATCACTATATTAGTTGGTGAAATATTCATGAACATAAATTATTTTTAAGGAGTAATATCATGGCAACAAGGCATTCACCAATAGCGCAAACAGGTGTTAAAATAGATGAAGGTTTACGGCAATATATGTTGCGCGTTTATAATTTAATGGCAATGGCAATCGGCGTTACGGGTTTGGTCGCGTATTTTGTGGCGGCGAACCCTGCTTTAATGCAAACCATTGCGCTTGGTCCGATGAAATGGGTCTTGTTTGCTGCGGTTTTAGGATTGGGCTTTATGGCACCACGTTTGATATTGGGTGGTTCGCCAGCAACCGCACAAATGGCATTTTGGACTTATGCGATTTGCTGGGGCGCATTAATCGCACCGATGCTTTATATCTATACAGGTGCTAGCGTTGCACGTGCATTTTTCATCACTTCTGCTACTTTTGCAGGGATGAGCTTTTATGGCTATACCACCAAACGCGATTTAGCCCCAATGGGTAGATTTTTAGTGATGGCGACTATTGGTATTTTGGTAGCGATTATTGCTAATATTTTTATTCAATCAAGCGGGTTTGACTTTATCTTATCGCTGATTGTGGTGTTGGTGTTCTCTGCGATGACTGCTTATGAAACCCAACAAATTAAAGAAAGCTATTATGCAGGTGATTCGGCAGGCACGCAAAATGCCAAAGCGATATTTGGCGCGTTTTTGCTTTATGGTAGTTTTGTTACATTGTTCATTTGGATTTTACATCTTGTTGGTGTAACACGCGGTGAATAGTAACGTTTAACCGCATAACAATATGTTTCAACGCCTATCTTGTTCATCAAGATAGGCGTTTTATTTTGTTATATCTAGGTTATATCTGGCTTAAATAAGGAGTTGATAATGCAACAATGTGATTTAATCATTAAGAATGGTATTTGTCTCACGCCGATGGGGCGGATAGAAACGAATATTGCCGTTAAAGATGGTAAAATTATCGGCTTCGGTGATAGCAATGCAATGTCGGCAAAACAGATTTTTGATGCCAAGCATTTTCATATTTTACCGGGAGTAATTGATACGCAAGTGCATTTTAGAGAGCCGGGCTTAACGCATAAGGAAGATATTCACTCAGGTGCGAAAGCAGCGGCGATGGGCGGGGTAACTGGATTTTTTGAAATGCCCAATACCAACCCTGCCACATTAGATGAGGCAAGTTTTCAATATAAAATCGCGCGCGCATCATCATCGGATGCATCATCAGGTTCAGTGGTGGATTTTGCATTTTTTATCGGTGGTGCGGCAGAAAATATCGGTCAATTAAAAACCTTAGAAAAATTATCAGGGGCTGCGGGTATTAAAATTTTCATGGGGTCATCAACGGGTTCGTTACTGGTAGAAGAAGAAGAAATTTTACGCAATATTCTATTAAACAGCACAGCGCCCATATCGATTCATGCCGAAGATGAGGCGCGCTTAAAGCAACGTTTTCATATCGCTGAAACAACTGCTCACCCCAAAGCACATCCGATTTGGCGCGATTCAGAATGTGCATTGCTTGCCACAAAAAGAATCATCAGGCTTGCCAATGAAACCAAAAGACAGGTGCATGTGTTACATATTAGCAGTGCTGATGAATTGCCCTTATTGCAAGCCAACAAAGCCTACGTTTCGGCGGAAGTAACACCGCAACATCTTACCCTAACCGCGCCCGAATGTTATGATGATTTAGGCACATTAGCACAGATGAATCCACCGATTCGCGATAAAAGCCATCAGGAAAAATTATGGCAGGCGGTATGTGATGGCGTTTTTGATATTTTAGGGTCAGACCATGCCCCGCATTTACGAAGCGAGAAAGAAAAGCCCTATCCACAAAGTCCATCGGGCATGGCAGGGGTGCAAACCCTTGTGCCAGTCATGCTCACCCATGTTAATCACGGCAAATTAAGTTTGGAAAGATTTGTTGATTTAACCGCTTCAGGCCCGCAACGGATTTTCAGAATTCAGAATAAGGGCAGAATCGCTTTGGGTTATGATGCTGATTTCACGATTATTGATTTACAAAAAAAATATCAAATCAAGCATGAACAAATGGTTTCAAAAACAGGCTGGACTCCTTTTGATGGTTTTCAGGCGCAGGGCAAGCCCGTTGCCACCATTGTGCGCGGTAATATTGTGATGCGTGAAGATACATTATTGCAAGATAATGGCGGACAGCCGATAAGATTTATGCGATGAATCATCAAAAACATTTAACCCAACAACAAATTGCTGATGTTTTGGCACAATCTCCATCATGGCAGTATGACGAGGCGCGTAAAGCTTTTTGCTTTTCCTATAAATTTGACAGTTTTTCAGCTGCTTTTGCGATGATGACGCGCATCGCGATGTTGGCAGAACAATATCAGCATCACCCTGATTGGTTTAACAGCTATCAAAAATTAGACATTGCCTTTACCAGCCATGATGTGGGTGGGGTAACAGCCCGCGATGTCGCTATGGTGCAAAAGATTGATGCGCTATTTACTGAATTTACTGATTGATTCTATTGGCTGATTTTCTCTAAAAAAGCGCGGTTATTGTCGGTTGAAAAATTATCATCACCTAGCAATAAATCGATATTATCGCGGATATCAGCAATCAGCGGGATAAAAATATCAGTCATTTCTGCTTTGTTAAAATTACTTAATACATAATCACTTACTTGCGCGGGGTGACCAGGATGGTTGATGCCAATTCGCAACCGCCAATAATCCTTACCAATATGGTTGCCAATATCTTTAAGCCCATTATGCCCCGCCGTGCCACCTGAAAATTTTAGTTTTACCGCGCCCGATGGTAAATCAAGCTCATCATGAATCACCAATAAATTTTCGGGGGGAATTTGATAAAAATTGAGTAATTTGGCAATTGGTGCGCCCGAACGATTCATATAATTTTGTGGCATGATGAGCGTTACTTTGCTGTTATTGATTTTTATATCAGCAATTAACGCATTATGTTTTGCTTTTGGGGTAATATCATATTTAGCAAGCAGGGCTTGTATGATTAAAAAACCAATATTATGGCGATGAAACTGATATTGCGCGCCAGGGTTACCCAAGCCAGCAATCACAAAATGCAATTAGCTTGCACCTTCTTCGGTTTCTGATTCGCTGTCATCATCATCAGTCACACTCATACCACGAGGCGATGCGATGGTGGCGATGGTAAAGTCGCGCTCAATCGGAATGGTGATATTTTCTGGTAAAGTAACATGACTGATATGAATCGACTGGCCAAGCTTATAATTGCTTAAATCAAGTTCTAACATATCGGGGATATTTTGCGGTTTGCATTTTACTGGAATTTTGTAGCGCACCACATTCAAAAGGCCACCGCGTTTGATACCGGGACATTTATCTTGATTTAGCAACTGAATCGGCACTTCCACAACCACATCTTTTTCTTTGCTGATACGGTAAAAATCAGCATGAATGATGGCATCACTCACGGGATGAAATTGTACATCACGTACGATAATATTTTCTGATTTACCACCTTCAATATCAATTTGGTAAACTTTAGAAAAGAATTTACCCGTTTGCAGTTGTTTTATTATTTGTCTCGGGTCAAGTGCGATTTTCACAGGCTCAGCTTCATTACCATAAATGATAACAGGCACCAAACCTTGATGGCGCAATGTTCTTGCCATTTTTTTACCCGATTTTTCGCGCATCACTGCATTTAAGCTGTTTGCCACAATAAGACTCCAATTAAAATGAGATAATAATCTGCAAAATTATACGCTAAATTGCCCTGATACGTCAATAAAATCTTCGGTTTTTTAATCAAAAAGAGATGATACCGATTCATTGGACTGAATATTATGGATAGCTTTGGCAAGCAAGGGGGCGATTGATATTTGCCGAATTTTTTTATTTTGTTGCGTTTCATCACTCAAGGTTAATGAATTGGTCACCACCAGCTCGTCCAGCGCAGAATCAGCAATCCGTTGATTGGCAGAGCCTGAAAAAATACCATGCGCGATATAGGCTGAAACGCTTTTTGCGCCATGTGCTTTTAAGATATTGGCGGCATTGCATAATGTGCCCGCCGAATCGCAAATATCATCAATTAAAATGCAATCCTTATCTTTTGGATTGCCAATCACATTCATCACTTCCGAATGGCCTGCCTGCTCGCGCCTTTTATCCACAATCACAATTTCGCTATTTAGCCTTTGTGCGATATTGCGGGTGCGTAAAATACCGCCAACATCGGGGGAGGCAAAAATCAGATTATCACTATTATAATTTTTTTCAATGTCGCTTACAAAAACGGGTGATGAGTAAAGATTATCAGCAGGCACATTGAAAAAGCCTTGAATTTGCCCTGAATGTAATTCCAAAGTTAAGATACGGTGTGCACCAGCAGTTACGATTAAATCAGCGACCAATTTAGCGGTGATTGGGGTGCGCGGACCAGTTTTTCGGTCTTGTCTGGCATAACCAAAATAAGGAATTACAGCGGTGATACGGCGTGCTGACCCACGTTTCAGCGCATCTTCAATAATCAATAATTCCATCAAACGTTCGTTGGAAGGATTGCCAGTTGATTGAATGATAAACACATCTTCGCCGCGCACATTTTCTAAAATTTCAACAAAACTCTCACCATCACCAAAGCGGCGAATATTGCATTTTGTTAAGGGAATTTGCAAAATATCCGATATTTCTTGTGCCAATACCGAATTTGAGCTGCCATCAATTAATTTCATGACATATCTTTACCCATTTGCGCGGAACGGTTTTTTGCCGCTTTTAAGGCATTTTTCATCAAATCACCTAAAGCATTATCATTGTTTAATTGCGCCAATGCCGCTTCGGTTGTACCACCCGCTAATGCAATTTTTGCCATTAATTGTTCGGCAGAAAGCCCGCATTCATTCATATATTCAGACGCGCCTAACACAGTCTGAAGTGCCAGCCTTTGGGCGCGTTGTTGTTCAAACCCTAGCGCAACCCCTGCATCACTCATGGCTTTTACCAACGCGAATAAATAGGCAGGGCCACTACCAGCAAGGGCGGTAAAAGCGTCCATTTCGCTTTCGGATTGCAAAATATCAATTTCGCCTAATGGGCGCATTAATTTTTCGGTTGTTTCTTTAACAGTTTGATAACAATATTGGTTATAACAAATGGCATTCATACCGCGCCCGATACTGGTTGGCATATTGGGCATCACGCGGATAATGGGAGTTTTCTCACCTAATATATTGCGATAAAATGCCTCTGGCAAACCAGCAGCAACCGTCATGAAAGGAATATTTTTATCGGCAAAGGCTTGATAATTTGGCAAAACATCTTTCATGATTTGTGGAATCACCGCTACCACAATCATTGTGTTGTCACTGGTGAATCTGTTATCTTTTGTTAATGATGCAATCTCGCTTGTATGATGCTGGGCGAAATTGATTGTTTTAGAATAATCACCTAGATTTTTAAGAGGAAAATTCGGTGCAACAATATGGGCATCTTCACCTGCCAGAATGTGAGACGCCAACCAACCTTCTAGCATGGCACCGCCCATATGACCGCATCCGACAATAATAATTTGCATTTTCTCTCCGATTTGAAAAAAAGTTACGCCACCCCTGCCGTTTCCATCAAGGTCATTTGCAGGGCTTCTTTGGGTCTTAAATTGCCCCAAATCACATATTGAAATGCAGGATAATAGCGGTTGCATTCGGCAAGCATAATATCCAATGTTTCTTTTAATTGCGCCTGACAAGATGGGCTACCATCATAAAGCGGCAAGCTGGCACGGAATAATAAGGAAAGTGAGTGATGCTCGATTTCAAAATGTCCCACCCATAAACGTTCATTCACCCGTGCCAACATTTCGTAAAGCACATTATTACGGCTCTCAACATATTTGGCATCTAAACGGCAAGAAATATTAAGCAACTGAATGGTGGATTGCCATTGAAAAAGAATTTGATAATGGCTAATATCGCCTTCGATACTCGTGAAAATTTCATTTTCACTATGGCGCTCAAAAAACCATTGATTTTCAGTAAACATAGTTTCGAGCCAATCAAGCGGATGGGCATCAGGCTCGGCAAGGATTTGCATATCAAGATTCATCTGTTATTCCCTAACATTATAACGACTATAACGAATTATTTCGCTATTCCGCCCCGATGGATTTCATTTATTGCTTCCTTCGCCAGACGTTATTAAAAAATTATGTTTTTGTGATTTCAAGTATAATTTGCCATGTTTGATGGTTGCTAGCAAGATAGCAGATAATCTATCCACCAATTATTGTGTCATTAATGTTACTTCATTACACATATCGTATAACCATAATTTAAAGATGAAATATATGATGAAATTGGTTAGAATAGCGTTTTATTTTTGATAAGGTTAAAGAAAGAAAATAACCATGGATGAAAAATTAGTGGCAATATTGCTCTGCCCAGTTAGCCAAACCAAACTTCGCTATGATGCTGACAAGCAGATTGTTATTAGCGATGCGGCGGGGTTATGTTATCCTATCAAAAATGGCATACCAATATTATTGCAAGAAGCGGCAGAACAATATCATGAATCATGATAGGCGCAAAACGCCAGAAAATAGCCTCTGCCATCAGCAAGGATGTATGGAAGCTGCGTCGTATCGCGCCCCGCGTGCGCCAGAAAAACTAGATGAATATTACTGGTTTTGTTTAGAGCATGTGCGTGCCTATAATAAGACTTGGAATTATTATCAAAATATGGATGAGGGCATGATGGCACGCGATCAATATAATGATTTGCTTGGCAATCGCCCCAGCTGGCCATTTGGTGGTGCCGAGCAGCAACAACAATTTCAGCAATCTTTTGATAAGGGGTTTGACGCAAATGAATTTACCGCAAAAGCGCATTATGATTGGCGGTTTGGTGATGATAATGGTGATGATTTTTTTGCTCAACCCCCCCAAAAGATACCAGCACCGATTCAACGCGCTTTGAAAAAAATGCAATTAGCATTGCCGATTGATTCAAAAACGCTTAAAAAACGTTATAAAGTTCTTGTTAAGCAATTACATCCCGACCTTAATGGGCTGAGTGTGGTTAATGAGAAAAGGTTGCAAGATGTTAATCTTGCCTATCATGAATTGAAGCAATGGTTGCAATAATTATTATTAATGAAAAAGTGAGAAAAAAATGAATCAGTCATTATTAGAAAAATCCGATATAACACGCCCCGATATAACAGTAAATGCGCGTGATGTTTTTGGTATTAATTTTGACCTTGATGTGCCAGCCTTTAGTCAAAAAAGCGACTATGTGCCAGAATTAGATAAGAATTATTTTTTTGATGAAAAAGTAACCAAAGCGATTTTGGCAGGTTTTGCATTTAACCGCCGCGTGTTATTGCAAGGCTTACATGGCACGGGCAAATCCACCCATATCGAACAGGTGGCGGCGCGCCTTAATTGGCCGTGCATTCGCATTAATCTCGATAGCCATATCAGCCGTATCGATTTGATTGGCAAAGATGCGATTATTTTGCAAGAAGGCAAACAGGTAACAAAATTTCAAGAAGGCATGTTGCCATTCGCCTTACAAAACCCGATTGCTTTATGTTTTGATGAATATGATGCGGGGCGCCCCGATGTAATGTTTGTGATTCAGCGCATATTAGAACAAGAAGGTAAATTAACCTTACTGGATCAAGGGCGGGTGCTAACACCACATCCGTTTTTCAGGCTGTTTGGCACGGCAAATACGGTTGGACTTGGCGATACCACAGGGCTTTATCATGGCACGCAACAGATTAATCAAGGGCAGATGGACCGCTGGAATATTGTTGCCCGTTTGCATTATATGCTTCCTGAACGCGAAGCGGCAATTATCAATGCTAAAGTTACAGATATTGATAAAGAAGTGGTGCATCAGATGGTGGCGATGGCGGGGCTTACAAGGCAGGCATTTGCCAATGGTGATATATCGATTTTGATGAGTCCGCGCACTGTGCTTTCATGGGCTGATAATATCAAGATTTTTGGTGATGTGGAAGAAAGTTTTATGATGAGCTTTCTTAATAAAGCCGATGAATCCGAATATGAAATTTTGGGTGAATTTTATCAGCGTTGTTTCGCGAAAGACCTCAATGCCAAAGATTGATAATGCCAAAAATTAATACCAAAGAATTAAATGCCAAAAAATAATGGAAGAACAAACTAAATCAGCCTTTGCTACTGTTGTCAGGGCGCTTGCCCGTGATGACGCGTTAGATGTTGCCTATGGGCATAAGCAATCGGAATTGGTGGGCAATCAGGCAAAATTACCGCATCTTGATATGGTGGATAGGCATCAATTACGCGGGGTAAGCGATAGGTTAGGGATTGAACGGCAATTGCATGACCCGATTCTATTCTTGCAACAATGCCCCGAACAGCACCAACATGCAGTGATGTTTCACCATTTGGAACAAGCGCGTCAGCATATTTTAGCGCATCGGCAATTAAAGGGAGTCGGCAAGAATATCAGCGATTATTACGCGCAAGAATTTGCGATAAGCCCATCGGCAACCGCACCGCAACCGCTTGATAAGCCCTCGCCCGAATTTTTGCGTGCATTATTTTATCAGCTTTATACGGGTGCAACATTGCCTGATATTTATCAACCGCATCTACAAAAATGGCAAAAACAACTCGCGCCTTTATTGGAATCGCATTTTGCCGATAAGGATTTATACGACCAGCAAGAATTTGGACAAGATATTAATCGATTTTTGCAATTATTAGATAAAATCAGCGGGCAGAATGATGCCACCAATGATGAAACGCCCGATGAATCCGAAGCGCAATCCGATGGCGATAATAGCGAGAGTGAAAATGAGGGTGGCGAACAAGAATCTGGCGATAATGATGAGATCAATGCCGATGATAGCAGTGATGAATTGCGCCATACCGATAGTGCTAGCGGTGATTTAGATAAGTTGCAAACCTTTAACCCGTTTGATTTGCTAGACCAAGAAATTGATGATGATTTGTTGGAATTAAGCGGCAGTGGCTATCGCGTTTTTACTCGTGAATTTGATAAAATTCTGCCCGCCAGTAATATTGTTGAATCCACCGAAGAAATGCGCGATTTACGCGCTCATTTGGATAAATCAATGAAATTGCTGAAAGGCTTAACCGCCAAATTAGCGAATCGATTGGCGCGCAAATTACAGGCTCAGCAAAATCGGCATTGGCAGTTTGATTTAGATGAGGGCATATTGGATACCGCACGGCTAACAAGGGTGATTACGGATTCGGGCGCGGCGCTCAGCTATAAGCAAGAATCCGATATTAATTTTAGGGATACGGTGGTGAGTCTGCTGATTGATAATTCGGGCTCGATGCGCGGGCGGCCGATTAATATCGCGGCCATGAGTGCCGATATTCTGGCGGGCGTGATGGAACGTTGTGGGGTAAAAGTAGAAATTTGCGGTTTCACCACCAGCGAATGGAAAGGCGGGCAATCACGGCAAAAATGGATTGCAGCGGGCAGACCAAAATATCCGGGCCGTCTCAATGATTTGCTTTATGTGATTTATAAATCTGCCGACCAATCC
>JAHZMA010000098.1 GCA_022599575.1 Alphaproteobacteria bacterium
CAGCCACCAAATAATGAAAAAAATGAACATGAAATTCGTGAATATTTGCATTTTTCTTAATCTATTTTGACAAAAAACCTATGATATTCTATAGATATAGCATGAAAACACTTTTAGAGTAAGGAGATAATGATGGATTTAACAAAAATTCCTGCGGGTAAAAATCCGCCAGAGGATATTAATGTGGTGATTGAGGTGCCTGCGGGGTCTAGTCCAGTGAAATATGAATTCGATAAGGATTCTGGCGCGATTTTTGTTGACCGCTTTTTAAGCACCGCCATGTTTTACCCCGCCAATTACGGCTTTATTCCGCACACACTTTCAGGCGATGGCGACCCGTGCGATGTTTTGGTCTATAGCCATTTGCCAGTGGTGCCCGGTGCGGTGATACGGTGTCGCCCGATTGGCGTGCTGATGATGGAAGATGAGGCAGGGCAAGATGAAAAGATTTTAGCCGTGCCGCATCAAAAATTGCATCCAAGCTATGAATCTATTAAAGAATATAGCGATTTACCAGAAATTACCTTGCAACAAATCAGTCATTTTTTTGAACGTTATAAAGATTTAGAAAAAGGAAAATGGGTGAAAGTAACAGGATGGGAATCAGCCGATAAAGCATGTGACATTATTAAAAAGAGTATGATTTAATGGCGGGACACTCCAAATTCAAAAATATTATGCACCGCAAAGGCGCGCAAGATAAAAAACGCGCTGGGTTATTTGCTAAATTGGCGCGTGAAATCACAGTTGCGGTCAAATTGGGTGGCGAAGATATGGCATCGAATCACCGCTTGCGTTCGGCTGTTGCGGCGGCAAGGGCTGAAAATATGCCTAAAGATAATATCACCCGTGCCATCAGCAAAGGCGCGGGTAATGATGCCGATTCGAATTATGAAGAAATTCGCTATGAGGGTTATGGCGCAGGTGGTGCATCATTGATTGTTGAGGTGCTAACCGATAATCGCAACCGCACAGCATCAGAAGTAAGGGCGGCATTTTCAAAATTTGGTGGCAATTTAGGCGAAACAGGCTCAGTCGCTTTTATGTTTGATAGGTTGGGTGAAATTTTATTCCCTGCCGATATTGCATCGGAAGATGAGATGTTTGAAGCGGCCATCGAATCGGGTGCTGATAATGTTACTTTTTCAAGCGAAGATGGGCATCAGATTCACTGTGCGCCCGATGAATTGCAAAATGTTGCAAGCCGATTAGAAGAAAAATTCTCTGAACCAAAATCAGTTAAATTGGTGTGGGTGCCTAAAACGCTTAATGATGTTGCCGATGCAAAAGATGCTAAAAAATTGCTGAGATTGACTGATATTCTTGATGATAATGATGATGTACAAAATATTTACGCTAATTATGATATTGATGATTCGATGATGGAAGAAATTATTGCCAGTGACTAATCAACTGGCTAATCAACATTCCCGTCGGATTATTGGCATTGATCCAGGGCTTGTCCATACAGGTTGGGGAGTGATTGATACGGACGGGCAGAAATTGCAATTTATTGCATGTGGCGTGGTTGCGCCCGATACAGATACAACATTATCGATTCGATTATTTCAACTTTATCAGCAAATGGTTCAGATTATTGAAACATATCAGCCAGATGATGCGGCGATTGAAGAAATTTTTGTCAATCATAATTCTGCTTCTAGCCTGAAATTAAGCATGGCAAGGGGTGTTTTGCTGATGCTACCGAATTTGTTTGATATTAAGGTAAGCGAATATCAAAACCGTGTCGTGAAACAGGCGATTGCGGGTTCGGGGCGTGCTGATAAACAGCAAATCACGCAAATGGTCAGTTATTTATTACCTAAAGCCAAAGGTTTTATCACGCAACATGATATGGCTGATGCGTTGGCGATTGCCATTACCCATGCCCATCATGGTAAGGTGATGGAAAAATGGCAGGCGGCAGAAATGAAAACCAGCAATGAGAAAAAAGCGAAAGAAATCAAAGGAATCGCGCAATGATTGGTTATCTCAAAGGCACTATCATTGCCATCGAATCGGCGCATATCACATTAAATGTTAATGATGTTGGCTATATTATTTATTGTGGCGAAAAATATTGCGCGTTGGCAAATCAAGGCGATGAAGCGATATTTTATATTGAAACATTAATGCGCGAAAGCGAAATTCATTTGTATGGCTTTGCCACCATGCAAGAAAAACAATGGTTTAAGCTGTTGTGTAAAGTGCAAGGGGTGGGCGCAAAAATGGCGATGGCATTATTGGCACAATTTGATGGCATCATGTTGGCAAAAATGATTATCGCGCAAGATGGTAAATCCTTAACGCAAGCCGTAGGGGTGGGCGCAAAATTAGCGCAAAGAATTATCCATGAATTGCATGATAAATTGCCTGCATCATTGGTATTAGATGTTAACACTCATGCAGATGGAAAATTAGCACCATCAGCAGAATTTGATATTGCGCTATCGGGCTTGATACAGCTAGGTTTTGCGCGGCAAAAATGTTACGAAATTTTATTACAAATTGGCGAGAAGGATGATTCTGCTGATTTATTAATCAAAAAAGCATTGCAGAAATTATCAACATAATGAAAGATGATTTAGCACCAGAAATATCGCTACGCCCCAAAAACTTAAATGATTTTATTGGGCAATCGGCATTAAAGCAAAATCTTAAAACCTTTATCGATGCCGCAAAAAAACGACGCGAATCACTTGACCATGTTTTATTTTACGGGCCACCGGGTTTGGGTAAAACCAGTCTCTCACAGATTATCGCAGCAGAGATGGGGGGTAATTTCAGGGCAACATCAGGGCCAGCAATTAGCAAATCGGGTGATTTGGCGGCGATTTTAACAGGGTTAGAACAAGGCGATGTGTTATTCATTGACGAGATTCATAGGCTTTCTTCGGTGGTAGAAGAAATCTTATATCCCGCTATGGAAGACTTTAAGCTACAGATTGTGATTGGCGAAGGGCCTGCGGCGCGCGCGATTGAAATTGATTTGCCATCATTTACATTGGTGGCAGCCACCACGCGGGCGGGGCTGATGACCAAACCATTGCGTGAACGATTTGGGATACCTATGCAGTTAGAATTTTATCAACCAGCAGAATTATGCACCATCATTAATCGGGCGGCGTTATTACTCTCATTCCCGATTCACGATAAGGCGGCGTTAGAAATTGCCTCGCGCAGTCGTGGCACCCCAAGAATTGCGTTACGTTTACTCAAACGGGTGCGCGATTTTTGGCAATTATCAGAATATCCGCAACTTAATCAGAAACAGGCGCATGAATTTTTGCATCAGCTTGATATTGATGAAGCAGGGCTTGATAAATTTGACCGCGATTATTTATTCGTGATTGCCAGAAATTTTGCAGGTGGGCCAGTGGGTTTAGAAAGTTTGGCAACCGCACTTGCCAGTGAAGCCAATTCGCTGGAAGAGATGACTGAACCTTTTTTGATTCAGCAAGGGCTTTTGCAACGAACATCACGCGGGCGGATTCTAACGGCGCGTGGCTTTGATTATTTGAATTTGCCAATGCCAACAAAATTAAGACAACAAATGGAAGATTTATTCAATGATAAAGCATGAAATCACCATGCGGGTTTATTATGAAGATACCGATGCGATGGGCATTGTGTATTACGCCAATTATTTGCGGTTTTTTGAACGGGCACGTACCGAATGGTTGCGCGATTTAGGATTTGAAAAATCAGGGGCTGCGATGTTAGGCGAAGATAAGCAAATTGCGTTTGTGGTGCGCCGTTGCGATATTCGGTTTTTGAAGCCTGCTTACCATGATGATTTGGTGCGGATTGAAACCATTTTGATTAATGATGAAAAGGCACGGATTTTGCGTAAAAAAACAAGTGTGATTGGTATGTCGCAACATTTATATCGTGATAAATTGTTATTGGTGCGGCTAAATGTACAATTGGCGGTGATTGATAACAGCGGTAATATGGTGGCATTGCCAGTAAAATTGTTAAAATTTTTTGATGAATGATAGGTAAAAAATGGAAATAGCACATGAATTGTCATTATGGAATTTATTGATTAATACCGATTGGTTAAGTAAATTGGTGATTGGTTTGCTATTGATATTTTCGGTATTTAGCTGGGGTATTATTTTTTATAAAATGAAATTACTCTATTCTGTGCAACGTTCTTCTGAAAAATTTATTGAAAAATTTAGGCAATCTAATTCTTTGTTTCAACTGGCAGCTGATATTGACCCGCAAACCAAAGAACCAACCGAACGGATGTTTTTAGCGGCGATTCGGGAATGGCGGCTTTCTACCTCTGGCAAAACATTGCGCCGTAATTCGTTAGATGACCGCATCATTAAAGTGTTGCAAATCACCTTAGATGAAGAAAATCAATCACTGCAAAAATCACTTCCTTTTTTGGCAACGGTTAGCTCAACCGCGCCCTTTATCGGGCTATTTGGTACGGTATGGGGCATCATGACTGCTTTTCAAGCGATTGCCAACACCAAACAGACAAGTTTGGCAGTGGTGGCACCCGGCATTTCCGAAGCATTATTCGCGACTGCTTTAGGTTTGGTTGCGGCGATTCCAGCGGCGTATTTTTATAATCATCTTAATGCGCGTTTGGGTAATTATATTGGCATGTTAGAAAGATTTGGTGAACAATTTATGGTGATTTTATCGCGTCATTTCGATAAAACCCTACAATCAGAATAAGGCAATCAGAATAAGGCAATCTGAATAGGCAATCAGCATAAGGGTAACATCATGGGTATAGGTTTATCATCATCGCATCATAAAAATAGCAAACGCAGACAAAAATATGTGTCCGAGATTAATGTCACGCCATTTGTAGATGTGATGCTGGTGTTGCTGATTGTGTTTATGATTACCGCGCCATTATTAAGTGTGGGTGTAGCAGTTGATTTGCCCGAATCGAACGCGCCTTCCATTAGCGAGGCCAATGAACCTTTGGTGATAAGCATCGATTCTAAAGGTATGATTTATATTCAAGAAACTAAAATTGCGCAAAAAAATCTTATTAGCCATTTGCAAACAGCAGGTCAATATAATAAAGATGTACGCGTTTTTATCCGTGCCAATAAAAATTTGCGCTATTCACAAGTGATAGAGGTGATGGGTGATATTACTGATGCTGGTTTTACCAGAGTAGCGTTGATTACCGATAGTAAAAAATGAAAAATTTTTTTGCTTCTGACTATTATCGTGCATTACGCTTATCGCTAATATTACATGTTGTTATTATTGTGTTTATTGCGTTTGATATTTTTAATCTTTTCAAACCACGTTCGATTGAAGTTTCACCCGATATAGCATTGGTGACTGAGGCTGAGTTGGCACAAATATCGCAACAAATTAAGAAAAATCAAGAGCAAATAACGCAAAAACCGATAGCAGAACCCGAACCAGAAAAAGCAACATCCAAAATAGCATCGGCAATAGAATTGATTGATAAAAATATTAAAGCATTATCTAAAACTGAATCAACCCCCGAACCTGCTCCTGAACCAACAGCAACGGCTAAACCGCCAGCGAAAACAGAGGAACAGCCAAAAATTTTGGCAAGCCCTGATAATAAAAAGGCTAAAATCGATAAGATTGACTTAAGTAATTTGGTGATTGATAGCAGTCAACAAAATGAAACTGGCAATAAGGAATTACAAGAAATTGAAAAAAACACTCAGAAAATTGCTCAAAATATTGCCCAAAATAAAATTAAGCCGATAGAGCCTAAACCCGAACCTAAACCTAAAATTACACCAGAATCAGAAATTGAATCTGAACCTGAAGTCGAAATTGAATCTGAACCTGAAGTCGAAATTGAACCAGAAATTGCAGAAGAGATACCACAAACGCCAGAACCAGAAACAGTGCAAGAAGTTATCGAGCAAGAAGTTATTGAACAGGAAATCACGCCGCAAGATGTGGTGGTTGCGGAAGTGATTGTTGAAACACAAACAGTCTCTGATTTGGAATCGGATTTAGGCTATCAAGAATTAGTGATTTTGCGCGAACAGATTGGCACTTGTTGGAATCCCCCTTTGGGTGCTAAAAATATTGATGATTTAATTATTAGGGTGCAAATTGAACTTGATGAGCAAGGTATTTTAAAAACCGCAAGAATATTGCATAGCTTTGGTGCCGATATTAACGATCCTTTCTATCGTGCCGCTACAGAAAGTGCGCTACGTGCGGTTTATCATCCGAACTGTACGCCCTTAAAATTACCAAAAGATAAATATGATATATGGAAAAAAACAATTTTAACCTTTAACCCAACTGAGATTTTACCATGAAAAAATATTCTTTACTCTTATTGCTTGTATCACTATGGCATATGCCCGCAATGGCGCAATTACGGGTAGATATTACCAGCGGCGATTTTCAGCCTCTGCCAATTGCCTTTTTGCCGTTCGAATCAACTGAAAATGATGATAAGCCTGATGTGCAAATTGATAGGCTTGCTAAAAATATGGTAGGTGTTATTCATAGTAACCTCTCACAATCTGGTTTATTTAAGGGAGTGCCAAGAAAAGATTTTGTTGAAGATAGCATCACTTTTGATGAATTTCCTGATTTTGGCGCATGGCGATTGATTAATACGCAAGCTATTTTGATGGGCAAAGTTGAGCGAAAAACTGAAGATAAAGATAAAAATTTTGTGCATATTTCTTTTAGATTATGGGATGTTTTCGCTCAAAAGCAAATTGCCGCTTTTAATTACAAGGTGCGTTTTAATGGTTGGCGACGGGTTGCTCATAAAATTTCTGACCATGTCTATCACAGAATTACTGGCGAAGAAGGTTATTTTGATACCAGAATCATTTATGTTGCTGAATCTGGACCGCTTAATAAGCGTAGCAAGCAATTAGCGATTATGGACCAAGATGGTTATAATAATCATATTATTTCTAAAGATGAGGGGCTTATTCTTACCCCGCGTTTTTCGCCGTCACGGCAAGAAATTTTATATATGCGACTTCATCCGCAAAGCGCACGGGTTTATTGGTTAGATTTAATTAGCGGCAAGCAATTTTCGTTAGGTGATTTTGAAGGCATGTATTATGCACCGCGCTTTACGCCTAGTGGCAATGGGGTGCTTTATTCTTACGCGCAAGATGGCAATTCTGATATTTGGTATATGGATTTACGCACCCGCGAGCGACGCCGTTTAACACGCCATAGCGCGATAGATACATCGCCCTCACCCTCACCCGATGGCAAATTTGTTGCGTTTACATCTAGTCGTGGTGGCAAGCCACAAATTTATGTGATGCGGAATAATGGCGGTAATGTGAAACGCATCACATATGGGCAAGGATATTTTAGCACTCCCGTTTGGTCGCCACGTGGTGATTATATCGCTTTCACGCGTCAAGCTGGTGGCCAATTTGCGATTGGGGTGATTCGCCCTGATGGTGAGAATATGCGAATTTTATTTAAGGATTTTCATGTTGAAGCCCCTACTTGGTCGCCCAATGGCAGGGTGCTGATGTTTTTTAAGAATGAAAAAAGCAATAAAGATGGTACGGGCGGACGTACACGTATTTATTCAATTGATGTGACAGGTTATAATTTGCGAGAAATTCCAACACCTACCGATGCTTCTGACCCTGCATGGTCACCGCTTATTTTTTAAGATTTTTGCCTATAAAATAAAAAAGTGATTTAGAATTCTAATATCATCTCATCTTTGATTTTAGCAATCGCATTTGCGGGATTTAACCCTTTGGGGCAGGCTTGTGTGCAATTCATAATCGTATGGCAACGGTATAGCTTAAAAGGGTCTTCAAGTGCTTTAACGCGCTTTACAACTGCATCATCGCGGCTATCAATAATCCAGCGATAGGCTTGCAATAACACAGCTGGGCCTAAATATTTATCGCCATTCCACCAATAGCTAGGGCATGAGGTAGAACAACAAAAACATAGGATACATTCATAAAGCCCATCTAAAGTTTCACGCTCTTCAGGGCTTTGAATTTGCTCGGTATCTTTTGGCATTTTTCGATTGCTTTGCAGCCATGGTTCAATCGATTCTAATTGCTCATAGATTTTTTTAACATCAGGCACTAAATCTTTAATCACTTCGCGATGCGGCAGAGGATAAATTTTAATCACGCCTTTTAACTCATCAATATGGGTGGTGCAAGCAAGTCCGTTTATGCCATTGATATTCATCGCGCATGACCCGCAAACACCCTCACGACACGAACGGCGAAAAGTAAGGCTTGGGTCAATCTCATTCTTAATTTTGATAATGGCATCTAGTACCATTGGTCCACAATCATTTAAGTCGATATAAAAACTATCGATGGTTGGATTGCCAATTTTTTCGGGATTATAGCGGTAAATATCAATCTGTTGTAGATTTTGTTCATGCCCCTCAGTTTTTGCGGGCTTATTCCATATTTTTCCTTTTTTTGGGCGGGCTTCTTTGGGTAAAATTAATTGTGCCATCTCATCACCTTTATATTATTTTGCCAATTTAATGGCGATTGGATTTTCAATCACGAAAGAAAGTGCGCTAATTTTTTCAAGCGCGGCATTCACCACCTGTGCGCGTACATTATGGGTAATCATTTGTATCGATACTGCATCTGGCGCACGCCTTTGTGCGCTGTTGCGTTGGTTTAGCATATCAATAGAAATGCCATATTCTTTCATCACTGCCATCATATCGCTTAACACACCCGCAATATCTTTGACGCGTACACGAATAAAATATTGCGCACTATATTGCTGATAATCATAATAATCCGTGTCGCTGAGATATTTAACATCAGTGCCGAATAGCTGGTTGCTATTATCGGGGTGTCTGATAATGTGAATTAAATCTGACATCACCGCAACCGCTGTGGGTGATGCCCCTGCGCCCGGTCCTGTTAGCATGGTGGCACCCGCATAGTGGCTATTAATGATAAGCCCGTTTAACTCATCATCAATATGGGCAAGTGGTGATTTTAGGGGCAATAACACGGGACTGACGGAAAGATAGGTTTTTTCTTCAATCCTTTGTGCTTCGGCAATCAATTTAATGCGATAGCCCTGACTTTGGGCAAATTCGATATCTTGATATTGGATATTTTCAATGCCCTCCACCAAAATTTTATCTATATTGGGCTTAATTTGAAACGCAATCGCGGCAATCAATGCTAATTTTTGGGCGGCATCCATGCCTGAAATATCAAGAGTGGGGTCGGCTTCAGCCAAACCTAATTTTTGGGCATCAGCCAATGCATCAGCAAAATTGATTTTATCATTCTGCATTTTGGTTAAAATATAGTTGCAAGTGCCGTTTAAGATACCAGAAAGACTGTCGATTCTATCATAAATCAAATGATTACAAAGATTGGCAATAATAGGTATCACCCCGCCCACAGCCGCTTCCCAGCCAATAGCGGTTTGATGCTTTTTGACAGCTTGGGCAATTTCAAAACCTTTGCGGGCTAATAACGCTTTATTGGCGGTAATAACCGCTTTGCCAGATTCAATCGCATGATTGATGGTTTGTTCAGCCGCACCATATTCACCACCCATTAATTCTATTAAAATATCAATATCGGGGCTTTTTGCCATTTCTTGCGGGTCATCAAACCACCGATAGGCAGAACAATCAATGTTACGTTTTTTATTTTTATTTTGTGCTGAAACCGCAACAATTTTTATCGGCAAGGGCGGTTGCCCTTTTTCTTGTAGCATTTTTTGGGTTTGTTCGATTAACGCTACCAAGCCACTGCCTACTGTGCCTAAACCAGCAATGCCAATTTTTTTAATAGTGTCATTATTATTGCTCATTAATAAACACGCTTTTTCGGAGGAATAGATTGAATATCATTGCTCATCGGCTGGTCTTTCACGGGACGATAGCTAATATCCGTACCACCTTTTTCATCAATCGTGATGATGGTATGTTTCATCCAATTTTTATCGTCGCGTTCGGCATAATCTTCACGGGCATGGGCGCCCCGCGATTCCTGACGGTTGAGTGCCGCATCAACCGTTGCGGTTGCTTGAATTAATAGATTTTCAAATTCTAATGTTTCAATCAAATCAGTATTCCAAATCATGCCCTTATCGGATATATTGATTTTCTCAAATTTTTGCCACACCGCCTGAATCAACCCTTTACCTGTTTTAAGGGTTTTTTCATCACGAAATACCGAAACATCTGTTTGCATGATGCGTTGCATTTCAAGACGCAAATCAGCGGTATGATACTCACCTTGATTATCTAATAGCTGATTGATTTTTTGCACCGATTGAACACCATCATTGGCGTGAAGTTTTGGTATTTGCTTGTTGTTTTGTGAGAGTGATTTGATGCAATGTTCGGCAGCTACTTTGCCGAATACCACCAAATCCAGCAATGAATTTGATCCTAATCTGTTGGCACCATGCACCGAAACACATGCCGCTTCACCTACCGCCATTAGCCCCGATACAGTATCATCGCCCGACCTTAAAACCTCACCATAATAATTAGCTGGAATACCGCCCATATTATAATGGCAGGTTGGCAATACTGGGATTGGTTGTTTGGTAACATCAACTCCAGCAAAAATTTTTGCAGTTTCACTGATGCCCGGTAAGCGTTGATGAATAATTTCAGGGTCTAAATGATTGATATGTAAATAAATATGGTCTTTATTTTTACCAACACCGCGTCCTTCACGAATTTCAAGCGTCATGGCGCGACTCACCACATCGCGCGAGGCTAAATCTTTAGCCGAAGGCGCGTAACGTTCCATAAAACGCTCGCCCTCTGAATTGGTGAGATAACCGCCCTCACCGCGCACCCCTTCGGTGATGAGGCAGCCCGCCCCATAAATGCCAGTTGGGTGGAATTGCACAAATTCGGTATCCTGTAATGGTAAACCTGCACGCACCACCATGCCACCACCATCGCCAGTGCAACTATGGGCTGATGTGCAAGAAAAATAGATTCGCCCATAACCGCCAGTAGCTAAAATGATGGTTTTAGCGGCAAATCTATGAAATGTGCCATCTTCCATACATTGTGCTACCACACCAACACATTCACCATCATTCATCAAAAGATCGATGGCAAAATATTCAACAAAAAATTCTACCTTATGTTTTAGACTTTGCTGATACAAAGTGTGCAACATGGCATGGCCTGTTCTATCAGCAGCGGCACAGGTGCGTAATGCGGGTGGCCCTTCGCCAAATTCTGTCGTCATACCACCAAAGGCGCGTTGATAAATTTTGCCTTCTTTGGTGCGCGAAAAAGGCATACCATAATGTTCTAATTCTATCACAGCTTCAGAGGCATGGCGCACCATAAATTCAATCGCATCTTGGTCGCCTAACCAGTCCGACCCTTTGACGGTATCATACATATGCCACCGCCAATCATCTTTGCCCATATTGCCTAATGATGCTGAAATACCGCCTTGCGCGGCCACAGTGTGGCTACGGGTAGGAAATAATTTGCTGATACAAGCGGTTTTTAAACCCGCTTCGGCAAGCCCCAACGCGGCACGCAAACCAGCGCCGCCAGCACCTACTACTACCACATCATAAGAATGGTCTATAAAATTTTCAGCCATATTAACCACCATTTCCACCAACAAAAACGCCAATAATGGCGGCAATCATAAAAAATTTACAACCTAATTTAACGCTATAAAGGGCTATCGGAAATAATAACTTATGATGAATATAATCTTCGATAATATTCTCTAAACCTAGCCTTGCATGCGACATCATGATAATGATGGTGAGAATAAGAAAGCCTTTATTAAAAGGGTTTTGCAACCAAAAAACCAGTTGATTATAATCTCTACCGCCAGCATCACCAAGCCCATAGATATAAAGCCATGGAATAAGAAATAGCATGGCAAGTGATGATATTTTTTGAAACGCCCAATCTTCATCGGCTTCAGGGTGAAGTTTTAAGCCTTTCACTGCTTTTAGCAAGAATTTGGCAACAATAACGATAAAAGGAAATTTGTTAATCATTGTTTTGCCATATCAAAAGAGTGGTTGACCGATAATCAGCTGGAAAGAAGCAAGCCAGATGATGGTGGCGATGCTAAAAGCAGCATAGCCAGAGAAACGCCCACCGCGTAAATTAATAAATTTACCAACATCAAAAAATAAATGCCTTATGCCCAAGCAATAATGCACCAATAATGCCCAAGCAAAAGCAAGTTTCGCCAGTTGAAATATCAGCGTTTGCGCGAAAGAATGTATAGCTTCAAAAAATTCTTCACCACCAAAGCCAAAAACGATTAATTTAATACATAAAAAAACCACACCAGCGGTAATAAATACGCCAGTTACACGGTGCATAATAGAAAAAAACATCGTCCATCGCCAACGATAAATCTGTAGATGGGGTGATAATGGTCTTTTTTGATTCATATGATTACGCCCACTCGCTTACAATTTTGTTATTCGCTATTCTAGTACAGGATATTTATAATTGCAAGCGTCAATCTCTGAAAACGACATAGCGGTAATTTAATGCCTCGGCAAGATGTAATTTTGCAATTTGTTCGGTTGCAGTCATATCAGCAAGAGTGCGCGCTACTTTTAACACACGGTGATAACCACGTGCCGACAGCCTTAATTTATTAGCTGCATCAATTAAGAATTGCTGTTCAGCCGATTGCAAAACTGTAATTTTTTCTAATAGCTCACCTTCAGCATGGGCATTACATGCCAATTTGCTGTTTAATTTTTTGAATCGATGTTGCTGTATCTCTCTGGTTCGGAACACGCGTTTGGCAATATCGGCACTTGATTCGGCTGGAGCGGGCAGGGTTAAATCAATCGCTGGAATTTCTGGCACACTGATATGAATATCGATTCTATCAAAAATAGGTCCCGAAATTTTTGACTGATACTTAAAACCGCATTCAGGTGCTTGTTTGCACTCACGGCTTTCATCGCCTAAATAGCCACAACGGCACGGATTCATCGCCGCCAATAGCTGAAAGCGCGATGGATAGGTAAGATGTGCATTCACCCGCGCAATCATGGTCTCCCCCGTTTCAATTGGTTGTCGCAAGGCTTCTAATGCTTGGCGCGGAAATTCAGGAAATTCATCCATGAATAGCACGCCATGATGGGCAAGCGAGATTTCACCGGGCTTGGCACGGCTGCCACCGCCTGCTAATGCGGCAACTGATGCGGTATGGTGCGGGGCGCGAAATGGTCGGGTTTTGGCAATAGTATTTTTGCTGATGAGACCAGAAATAGAGTGAATGATAGCCACATCTAATGCTTCTGTGCCACTTAATGGTGGTAAAATGCTTGGCAATCTTTGTGCTAACATTGATTTGCCCGAACCAGGTGGACCAATCATCAGCAAATGATGCCCGCCCGAAGCCACCACTTCTAAAGCGCGTTTGGCTTGTTCTTGCCCTTTCACATCACGAAAATCGGCATGTTTGCCTGCATCATCAAAAATTTCTGCTTGCGGACGTGGCAAAGTAATCTCACCTTTAAGGTGATTCATCAACTGCAACAAATTATCGGCGGCAATAATTGGGTGGTTATCGCCTAGCCATGCCGCCTCATGCCCTGATGCTGACGGGCAAATAATGGTTTTATTTTGGCTGATGGCATAGCGGGCGGCAGGCAACACGCCACTCACTGGTAAAATACCGCCATCTAAACTTAACTCGCCTAAACAGATATAATTTTGCATTTGTTCAGCAGGTAGAAAATCCATCGCGGTTAATAACCCTAACGCAATCGCAAGGTCAAAATGACTGCCCTCTTTCAGTAAATCAGCAGGTGATAGATTGACAGTGATTTTCTTGGCGGGCAGGGTGAGCCCCATCGCCAATAACGCGCCTTGCACCCGTTCGCGACTTTCGCTCAACGCTTTATCGGGCAAACCAACAATAATGAATCTGGGCAATCCACTGCTTAACAAAACCTGTAAATTAACAGGGCGAACATTTAAGCCTTCAAAGGCGATGGTGGAAATTGAGGCAACCATAATGATTGCATCATAAGCAAAAACAAAATTTCTGCAAAAGAAATCTTTATATTTATGATTCTTACTTGCAAAAAAGCGATAAAATCATCATGTTAGCCTGAATGATTAAGATTGTAACATGGAATATCAATTCGGTGCGATTGCGAATTGAAATGGTGCTGGATTTTTTGCAAAAAACAAATCCCGATATTTTATGCCTGCAAGAAATCAAAACGGTCAATGATACATTTCCATTTCAGGCTTTTAAGGATGCGGGCTATTCCTATATGGCGGTGCGCGGTATGAAATCTTATAATGGCGTGGCGATTATATCGCGCCTGCCTTTTGCTGATGAATTTGCGCTTGATTTTGTGGGTAAGCAAGATTGCCGTCATATTGCGGTGCGGCTTGATGATGGGTGCGAGATTCATAATTTTTATGTGCCTGCAGGGGGAGATATTCCCGATATTAATGAAAATCCTAAATTTGCCCATAAATTGGATTTTGTTGATGAAATGCGCGTATGGTTTGCAAATAACCGCGATATTCAGCAAAAAATGGTGCTGGTGGGCGATTTGAATATTGCACCATTGCCAGAAGATGTTTGGTCGCATAAGCAATTATTGAATGTGGTATCGCATACGCCAATCGAGGTTGAAAAATTATCGGTAATGCGTGATGAATTTGGTTGGTGCGATGCTGTGCGGCATCACTATCCAGCGCGTGATAGCGATGGTAATGAAGTAAAGCTTTATAGCTGGTGGTCGTATCGCGCCCGTGATTGGCAGGCAAGTAATAAAGGCAGAAGGCTTGACCATATTTGGCTCACGCCACCTTTATTACCTGTATTACAACAAGCTGATATTGCAAGCCTATGGCGTGGGGCAGAAAAACCCTCTGACCATGTACCGATTACAGTAACATTAGATTACTAGATGGTGCTTGATATGGCCAATCATAAAAATGGTGATAAAGAAAAATTTCAAGATTTTGTTGAAGTAGATAAAATCAACCCTGATGCTATATTGCCAACAGCTGAACCCGATGAAGCAACGCCAGAAAATGATGATGTTAATAGTGATACAAAGCCTATAATATCTTACTCTGTATCGCCTCAACTTCCACAAAAACCACCAAGATTAGCACCGCTAAACAATAAACAAAAACGCGCCATCGAATCGGGGCAATATAACATTGAGGCAAAGCTAGATTTACATGGTGAGACACGCAAAGATGCTCATCAAAAAGTGATAAGTTTCATCAATCACTCTAAAATCAATCAGCATCGCATGTTATTGATTGTTACGGGCAAAGGCAAAGGTATTTTACGCGGTGATTTGCCTTCATGGTTACAACAATTTCAACATGATATATTGCATCATTGCTTTGCTGCCCCCAAACATGGTGGCGATGGCGCATATTATGTCTATTTACGAAAAAGCAAATCATGAAAAACCAAATCATAAAAAACCAAATCATGAAAAAATGGCACCTGCAACCAAAAACGATTTTAATCACGGGCTGTTCTAGCGGTATTGGTTTGGTAAGCGCGCAATATTTACGGGCGCAAGGATGGCGGGTTTTTGCCACTATGCGCGATGAAAAAGATAGGCAGAATCTTATCGCACAAGGTTTTGAGGCATTTTTGCTTGATTTAGATGATTCGGCATCAATCAAAACAGCAGTTGATGCG
>JAHZMA010000099.1 GCA_022599575.1 Alphaproteobacteria bacterium
CACTGCTTGCTTTGCTTGCGTTAAATTCGGCAAAAACACCGGGCAGTTTGAAATTAACAGGAATGGTGTAAAAATTGGTCATTGCTGTGTGCCTTTCTGTTTGATAATAATAACATCGCCATCGGTGATACGTCTTGCCCAGAACTCGCTAAAATCAACTGTGATTTGCGCGGTAATGGGTTTGCCGTTTTCATCGGTAACGGTGCGGTCTTTCGCGGGTTTGATGGTGATAAGATTCATATTGTTTCCTTCGTGAATGTGAGTGAATCATTGGTAAAATGTTCGCTTTTGTGATTAAGCCACATTAAATCGATGCCTTTCAGCTCATCGCGGTTATCGCTTAAGTTTAGCGTAAAGCTTGTTTGCAAACCGATTTTGCCTACCGATAATGCCTTGCCCTCAACAAATTCATTGGGCAGAAATTCAAATTGCTTGATTTTCAGTGGCGCAATCGGTAATTTTAATGTCTCACCGCTGAGTAAAGAAACGGCATCTAACATTAATTGATACAGCCCTGGGACTGATTTTTGCCGTTGTAACCCCTGATTAAACAATGATTTTGTTTGAAACCATAGGGTTATTGTCGGGTAAAAATGCAGCCCAGCACTGTTTTGCAAGGGGGGCGTTTCATGGCTATCATGGTGAAGCCATAAAGCAGGGTTGTTGCGGGTTAGCTTCTTTGCTAAATCACTGTTAAAGCTGGCATTTAATATCAGCAAACTGCCATATTGATAACCCAAAGCGGGTTGCGCCTGTGCGAGTCTATCCAGTAAATTTTGTTCAATTTCACCTAACATGTTGTCCTCCTGAGCCTCCTTGTTTGATTGTGGCAAGTTGCGGTAGCGCACGCGGATCTAATTGCCCTTGGGCAAGTTGTTTTAGCATTTCACGCGCGCGCATTGCCGCTTCTTTCACCGCAAGCGGTGGTTCGGGCTGAAAATAGGTCGCCCGCACCAAATCAGCTGCAATTTTTTGCAATAATGCAAAACGCGCATCATCTTTAATATCGGTAAAGCTTAAGCCCCGCATTCCAAGATAAAAAGCAATCTCGGCATGGGTATCGGCAATGCGCGTGTTCAACATAACAGTGTCTAAATTACCCGTTGCATATGGGTCATTACAGCTGATGATTTCTGGCTCGCCAAAACGGGTTTTCAGCCCATCGATAGTGATAAAAAATTGCGATTCTGACATGGGATTCTCCTTAAAATCTAGCTCATTACATTTTGTAATAAATAGCCCGCACGGCTAGCAGCGGCGACTTCACGGCAGCTCAACGTCACTTTAACGATTTCAGAACCATTTAGCCCAGCGCGCTCATCACGCCCACGCTTCACAGCAATATCCTCGTAAGTGGCAGTATAGCCCCATGAAACACCGTGCCTTGTGCCGACCGCAGGGTCGATATAAAGCATGGCAACGTTTTTGCCCCAACTTGGAATAAAGCTTGGATTTTCACCGCGCCGTGCAATATTAATGTAAGATGAGCCAACAAGCACCTCATCTACTTCTAGCACGCCTGCCAATGTTTCGCGGCTTACCAATTTGCCACTGGCATTATTGCCGTAAAGCGCGCTAATCACTTTGGGGTGATGGCGCAGACGCGACCAAACTTCTTGTCCGAAAATAATTTTATTCGGGCGAAGCAATGGCTTATCTAATGCTTCTAGCATCACTTTGATGGGGTCAGAAGCATCATTTTGCCAACGGTTGCTGGTGGCAATATCGGCTCTCAGACTGGCATCGTAATTGTTGATATTACTCACCAAATCTGCCACGCGCTTTTCGCGGTCAAGCTGAAGCAAGCCTGTAAGATACATTACCGATGCCATTAACGGGTTGAAACCGCGCGGGCTATTTTCGGCTTGCATCATATCATCAAGCGGAATGGAATCTTCCAAACCATAATCCAGACAAGAATCTACTTTTACATGCGATTCAAGCTGCATACGGTTGGCATAGGAAGAACGCCCTAATTTTGTATCGGGCAGGGTCATAAAAATCTCGTCATCATAGACGATATGATCGAATTTCTTGGTGCCAACACTTACTGCCGGTAAAACCTTATCGGCAATCAGTGCGCTTGCTGGATTTTGGTAAGCAATGGCGACACCAGTCAATTCAGAATCAATGTGGAAGGGGGTGGAATCAGTCATCCGTTATTTCCTTAACATTTGGGTTGATATTAACCGCGTAGTAAAACGCGGGTGATATTATCGGCGGCTGCCGATGCTTCTAACGCTGTGGCAATCACTTTTTTATTCGCTGATGCTTTAACAAGGCGGGATTCATTGTCCCATGTTAGTGCATCACCAACGGCAAAAGCGCCACCTGCAGTGGCATCGCAAATGCCAATGAGTAGAATATCGGCAAAATTATCTTTGCTGGTATTACCACCTGCCAGTGCAATACCAATGGCTTTATCGCTATCGGTGCTTGCTAGTTTCACCATGCCGTCGCTGGTAAGGGCGATGGTGCGGTGTTTTTTCAAATCTTCAAAGGCTTTGAAGGCTTTGATGAGTAATTGTTCGCTCATGAAACTCTCCTGATTGTTTCTTTTGCATGTTGAATCGCTTCCATAATGGAAGGGGTTTGACCATTGACACGTTTGAGTGCCAAATATTTGCGCGCCTCATTGCCTAATTGATAGCCAATAAGCCGTGCGTCCTGATGTGCAACATGATGTGTAAAATCATGAGCGGGCATCGGGGTTTCGGAAAATTCGGGTTGTTTACTTTGGTTATGCGAACCAGCATTTTGCTTAATCAGCGCATAAAGTAACTGTTGCAGCGCATCATATTGCTTGTGATGGCTTTTTGCCTCGCTAAATTGCGTGATAAATTGCTGAAGCAATGCCAGATACACGATTTTTTGCGCGGGCAATAAAGCGCCTTGTTGCACCAAATCATCTAAAAAATCATCGGGTAATTTTAGGTCTTGTTCTTGCCATAGCATTTTCAGCGTTTGCCACAAATTGCGTAACGGGTATTTGCCCGCTTGGTGAAAACTATCATTTTGCTGGGCATCAGTTTGTGTCGCATTGCTTTGCGCTTCATCACAATTCACGATAAATCGCCTTGCCCCACCGAATATGTTGCCGACTATATTGCTATTCATGATGATTGTTCCTTTGTATTATCAGGCATGGGCGCAAAATGGCGTGTAAGGTAAGGGATAGGCACATCATCATCGCCAAAATTCCATTCACATAGCCATGTGATAACCTGCCGTGTGAAGCTTTCGCAAATCAGGTCGCAATCGGCTAATATTAAGCGATTTTTCACGCGGTCATGCACATTGGCTTGGGCGTAAGAACCACCTTCATCGGTGGTCATGGTCTGCCCCAATATCAGCTTGGCAATGCTGGCATTACAATGGGCAATCAGCGGGTGATACTCACCATTGCCAGTGCGTTTGGCTTCTAACAATTCTAGCATCATAGAATCTGGAATCACTGCCGCGGTATCGCGCCGTAAATTGGCAGCCGCTTCTAGCAAGGCGGTTTTCTCGCTTTCACGAATACGCGCGGCAGGGTATTTGCCGATAATGGTTGGGCTGGCATATTTTTCTAAAAATATTTGCCATTGTTCCATTGCGTCATTTTTGGTTTTAACGGGTGCATACAGCCATTCCGCCAATGCTTCACCACGTGGCTGGTCGGCGCAAATCCCGCCTGATGTTACATGCCAGAATTTTTTTTCGGGCAAATCAACTGGCTTGCCGAATTGATTTTTGATATGAATTTTGCCATGTGCGTCAAAATCAAAATATTGCGGATGGCGCGGTTTAATCGCCTCAATCGTGATGTGATTATGCTTTTGTTGCCAGATAATTTCTGCCACCGCATAGCCATAATAGCGCGCCCATAGCATTTGTTCGGTAATTTTATCCATATCCAAACGATGTAAAATTTTGCGGGTAAAATCAGCAATTTGCTTGGCATCATCGCTATCATCGGCAGGCATAACCCGATAGGGCAGGGCGACTGCGTGATAGATGCGTTGTTGCATACATGCCATTACTTGTGCATCTTTACGACTTTGCATGGCACGTTGCCAGAATAATGTGGCATCATGCCGCTCGTTCGGATGCTGCTGATTGTTGCTTTTATGGCAGGTTTCAGCTTCCATCATTTCGCGATTGTCAAATTTAACATTACTCATTGGTTTATTCATTGTTTTGTTCATGATTTTATCCTTTTAGAAAGTTGCATGGGTTTAAGCGCGCACGCCCTGATAATTGATGACACTGATATTTTGCGTTTCGGCCGCCTCTATCGCCATTGCCATCGCCCAGAAACGGTCGGCATGACCATCTTTACTGTGGCTGGCAGCAATTTTTGCAGTGCCACCATTGCTGGTGATGAGTTGCGGGGCGTGTAAATCGGTGCGTAATTTTTTGCATGCTGGAATCCGAATGGTGCGGTTTTGAAAATGCTGTTTCAGCTTGCTTGCCAGATGCAATTTGCGCGGTGCCGTAAAATGGATACCTTCAACCAGCAAGCCATATTTGGCGCGCGCCCGTTCAAATGGCATCGCGCCAATGCCAGTGCTATCAATCACAATTTTCAGCGGTTGGTAACGGCGCACCATTGTATCAAGCAAGGCTTCTTGTTCGGCAAAACTGATTTGTTGATGCGCTTCTATATGCCGACACCATAAAATATCACCAATTTTTTCAATCAAA
The DNA here is from genome assembly GCA_022599575.1 of Alphaproteobacteria bacterium. Taxonomy (GTDB): domain Bacteria; phylum Pseudomonadota; class Alphaproteobacteria; order JABAAW01; family JAHZMA01; genus JAHZMA01. Next base: position 4,687 of record JAHZMA010000099.1, read on the forward strand.
ACAAGCACGAATAAATCGCGTTTGACGGCAATATCGATGCCGATAAAGAATTCCCGATATAGTATGTCATCATCATTAGGGGTTTTATCGCCAATATCAGCACTCTCGCATGACATAATCAACCCGTAATCAAGCCATGCATGTTTATCATCTAGCCAATCTAATTCATATTCTTGACGCCATAAAATAGGGTCGTTGGCGGCATGTTGTAACATTGCAATATCGCGTGGCAAGCCTTGCTTAACGGCTTGATAAATATCCACCTGATGGCGTGACCATTGGTCATTATCGTGCTGTTCGGGGTTCATCAGCTGATAAAATTTATTATTTTTGCCAGCGGGTGTTGAGGTAATTCGCACCTTAAATTGTGGTGCGGAAATCACGGGATAGAGTGCCTGCCAGATTTTCTCATCATTTTGGTGAAAGGCAAACTCATCTAAATACAGATTGGCAGAAAAGCCACGCGCCGCATCTTCATTGGCAGGCAGTGCCGTGATGCGCGATCCACCCGCAAGGGTGATGTCATTTTTGGCATATTTTATTGTGCCAATCACATTGCTATTTTTGTTAAGCAGTGCGTAATAGGCTTTGCATAAAGGTTTCAGATAATTATTCATCATCTCGCTTGCTTGGCGTTCGCCACGTGAAAGCACCACCCATCTTGTGTGATAGCCTGCCAATTCAGCGCGCAAACAATCAATTAGAATCTCGGCCGCATTGGTGAGGGTTTTGCCAGTTTGGCGTGCAAACATGCCAATTTTGAAACGGCTAGTATCATCAAGCCATGCGCGCTGATAGGGCAGAAAATGGATAAGCGGTTGCGTCATGATGGCGTTACCTCAATCGGGGTGCTTTTATTCTTTTTGCCATCTTTTGGTGCATTTTTTTTGTTACTGGCTTTTTTCAGCGTGTCCGCACTTAACAAGCCGAGCATTCTCATCGCTTGGTTAACAGTTTGTTCTTCATTGCCCGCTTGCTGCTTATCGGCATTTGGTAATTTATCATGCAAGGCGGCGATTTCTTTTAAGGCACGTGCCAAATGCACGGTATCGGTAGGCTTCAAGCCTTCGCCTTGTTCATCGGCAAGCAATAATTTTAGAATAAGATTTTGCAATAATTCACTACTGATGATTAATTTATCGGCAGTGGCGGCAGGGGTGGTGCGCGGATATTGCGTGGCAAGTTGCGAAATCTTCTGCGATTGCGCCAGTTTTTCCGATAACATATCTAGGCTGATATTGGTGTTCAGCACAGCGACATGATTAGCGGGCTTTTGGTTATGGAACGGTTTGTGGCTCATAATTGCAAATCTTTGATAAGGTTATCGGCAGCATCAAGCCCTTTACGGGTGATATGAATGATATGCAACCCTTCCATTTGGCTGATAGTGAGTAGCTTTTTGCTTTCTAATAAGCGCAAATCGGCTAAAAATTCATCATAGGCAATGATATGCCCTAGCGATTTAAGGGCGGTTTCTAGCACTGCCTCATTCAGCTTGCCTTGTGGGGCGCGGGCAACCAGCTTTAGAATCGATAGGCGGCGGTCGGTGGCAAGGTAATGTTGAAAACTCATTGATTATTCTCCAACAAATAGTTTTCTACGCGTTTCACGGCTTCATTGATGGTGCGTAATTGTTCATTTTGCGCTTTTTGCGTGGCTTTGAGTGCCGAAATTCGCAATGCCAATTTATGGACATCACTGCGTGAGGCGCATTTTTCTTCAATCAGTGCCAGTAATTTTTCGTTATGCACGATACGGTTTTCCAATTGATGCAAATCTTCTTTGGTGGCGGTGAGTTTTTTCAGCGACCACAATCCCCATAATGCAAGGATTGTCATCACTGACCAAACGGGACGCCATAATGCTAAAAAATCACGCAAATCCATTATTCTGTTCTCCTGTTACGATAGATTGTTGCTGATAGCAGGCAAAATGATGGCATAATTCGGTGCAATGAATCTGCCCTTTACAAAAAACGGCATCGTCGCCACATGAAGGGCATGTTAATGCTTGTTTCGGTGCGCGTGGCATAGGCTTATTCCAACCTTCGCGTTCTGATGTTTCGGTAATGATGTCAAATTCATCAATCATGATTTACTCCTTTTCAGTCTGATGTTGGTTTTTTGCTGTGGCTTGAAAGGTGAGTTTAATATCAGCCGATAGCTGACGTTTGAGATGGCACAGCAAACTTAAATTGCTTACCGTTGCTAATAGGCGATTCCCTGCACGTGCCTGACCAGCAGTAGCATGCACAATTTTTATATTCGAATATGTGATGCGTAAAGTGGCAGGTTTTGTCTCATCCTCAGTGACTTTTGCCTCACTATCAACCGTGCGAAGCAGACGGTTCAACCCTGCAAGATTAAGGCGGGTGCGTTCATACATCCGCATCATAATATGTTCGCGTCTTTTGCTTTCATGGATGCTATAGGTAAGGCAATCATCGGGCAATGCGGTATCGCGTTCCCATTCATCTAGCAATGATGAACAGGTTTGTGGGTTAAGGTTGAGTTTCAATGTTTCAAATTTTGTGTAAAGCAAATCAAGCTCGTCACCCAATGCACTGGCATAGGCTTCTAGTAAAGGGTCGTGCCTTTGCCAAATCAAGCCTGTTGGTAGTAATTGTTGAAAAATATTATGGTAAGAAAGAATCTGGGTCATGGTTAGCTCATGTTAAATAATTGGTATTGGTGCCATCAAAATGAATAAATTCATGGCGATGGGCGCGGGCGTCGGGCATAATTTGTAGATGCACCCAGCCACTATGAGGGTCGTTTTTGTGGTAATATTCTAAAATGATGCGGTCATAATCTAAATATTCCGCGCACCAATGGGCGAAATCTTCATTATTCCAACCCAACAGCTCAATATCTACTGCCAGCCCTTGTCGGTGTAGGCTTTCGGGCTTGGCACCAAGCAAACGGTTGAGTTCAGCCGAACGATACCAGCTTTTAGGACTGAAAGGTTCGCCATATTCGTCACGAATTGGTTCTAATATATTCTGTGCAACCAAATAGAGATTTTCTTGCAAGGCTTTCGGTGGCTGATTATTGATACTCATCCGTGCTGCAAGTGTATCTTTGCTGGCTTCGGTGATATGAAAATGGTCTGATAGATACATGGCTTTTCTCTTAATTTCCTTTGAGTTTTCCTTGTGGGGTTTTCCTTGCGGGGTTTCTTTTTGTGATAGGTGGTTTGTGAATCACCAATAAGGCTAATCTAGCACATAAAAAGAACAGTAACAGCGTTATTCATTTTTTGTTCTAACTTTACTGTAAAAAAACGCATCTTTAACGCAAATAAAGAGTTTCTTATTCCTTACTTTTTCTTTTAAATATTACAACTTATAATATTTTTAATAAAAAATGATACAATTTTATATATAGTTTGAGGATTGCCGAATCACTATTAATATTTCAGCCTTGATGCAATGATTCGTATTTGATTTGCCAATGTTTTATCTAGCCTTTGTTGTCTTTCAATCACATTAATGGCGTGGCGAATTGTGCCAGGGTCACGCATGAAATGGCGCGCAATTTCATTGCGTTTGCATTCAAGCAGTGTTTTGCATAGATAAATCGCAATATTGCGCGGCATACGACTATGTTCAGTGCGATTATGCGCCAGCATTTCAGCTGGGCTGATGCCATAATATTGCGCCACTTGTTTGGTGATTCGTTGCGGCGTTAGCGGTTCGGGATAAGGTGAGAGAAAACTGGTTTTGCGTTCAATATGATATAAACGTGTTTCCAACTGATTAATACGACTCATCAATGCTTTCACAGTGTTTTGTTCTTGTTTTATAGAATTTTGCATCATCAAACCTCACTTTATATTCTTTATTTGTTTAAAAATAATACATTGTTATGAACAAAGCAAGCGCAAAATATAGAAAATTAAAATAAAATATATAAAATATAATATTATACAATTATAAGTTGATACATGTGCGTTATTGAGTATGCTTTTCACAGATTTCAGTTGATGATTTGTGCAAGTGACTTGCAAGCCTAACATAAAAGAAAATTGACAATTGGCGTGTTTTTTGCTAATATTAAGGCATTAATATGATGAAGAGGCTATATGAAAAAACCTTTCACAAAGATATGCCATTATGCCAAAAAATATCCTTTTTATTATGAATGTTTATTGTTACGAATGCCTGTAATGCTCGTGACAATGTTGAAATAAAACCCTTTAATATATAGTGACTTCTATATGATGATATTATCAGTGATACAGCCACAAATAACCAGAACGGTAATATTGGTGGTAAAGAAATTTACTATCTGTTGGCTATTATTATTGTTAACTGCCTGTGGTAGCACACCAGTGACTGACGATAATGTAGTTGATTATACAGATTATAACACCACTGGTAATTCGGGTGGTGGTGGCGATAGCCTCACAGTGAGCATCGCTACTTCAGTGGAAACAGATAGCACATTACAAAAGCAAACTGCTATCGCTGAAAATAGCAGTAATGTGGCTTATGAATCGCTGACTGCGGCAAGCGATGATGCCAATGGTGCCGATAGAGTATTTACATTGCAGGCCTTAACCATGCAAAAAAAGGATAACACGATCAATACCACAAGAACAATTAGCCTTACACAGATAACATTGCCTGCGGTTTCACTTACCTTTGATGGTGACGGCAAAATATCGAAGGTTTCAGCCTATTTTGCTGATAAAACCTATGAGGCAAATGCTGCCAGTGATTCTTTATCTGCTACCAAACTCACCAGTAGCATTGCGAGCGGCGCCGATAGTAGTGCCACCACAACCGCGATGACAGTTGATAGAAGCAGTGATTTTTTTGGCTTTGATACAAAATATATGGCGCATGTTAGCTGGCGTTTACAAAAAGACGAATCAGACAGTGTTTTTGACAATAATGGCGTGCTGATTGGTGGCATGGAAACAGAAATTGTGAATATACCTAGCAGTGGTGATACCAGCTTTACGGGCAAAGGAAGTGGTGCTTATGGAAGTGGTGCTTATGGCAGTGAAACTGAAAATTATCAAACAATATTTGATATCGTAGCAAATATCAATTTTGCCAACAGCACGGCAGATATTGAAAGCAACAACACCATGCAATGCACACAGGTGAATATTTGTGAAGAAAGGAAAGGTAAGCTTGATTTTACCACGACGACATCACTTGATTTTTCTGATGGTAATGATGCAAAAAATGATCTCAGTGGCGATCTGGAGCTTACAGGTGATGCTTCTTTTACGGGAAAAATATTTGCACGTTTTTATGGTCCTGGTGCTGATGAGTTGGGCGGCGTATTTGCGCTAGCAATAGAAGATAAGGAATATTATTATGGCTCATTTGGTGCTGATAATGTTGGCTTTCTCGCGAATGATATGTATGATGAGGGGGATGGTGGTTTTCCTGTGGTTGCCACAACAAGTGCTGAGGGTAAGAACGTAGATTATCTTGATTATGCGTCGCTGTCACTTGATGACGCATCAGCAGGCGCGATGACGGATAGTGAGAATAAAACCCTTATTTTGCAGGCTTTAGCAGTGCAGGCAAGGGACTTTACAAGCAGTACATTCTTGCAAAGAATAACGACAATTGGCGGTGCATCTCCCTTTTTTGAAATCACTTTTAATAGCAGCGGTCATATTTCGGCGGCCAAAGCATTTTTTGGGAATCAAGAATATGGACTCAATCCCAGCAATCCCCCATCAAGCAGTAACACATTAGCAGGTAGCGTTAATAGTGAGTCATCCCCGACCAATAAATTTAACGTGATACGCGCCGATAGCAACCTGCTTGCTGATTTTGCACCCAAATATATGGCATATGTGACGTGGGAATTAGTTGATCCTAGTAATCCTGCGATTAATAGCATTTTTAATGGCTATATGGTGGCGGGCATCGAAACCCCAACAACAGGTGCAAATGGCATTCCTATTGAAAATATAACAGACATATTTAGAGGAAACGGCATTGGTACTTATCACTCAGATGCGGATTCTCATCATGCAGATGTTAAATTTGATGTAAAAGCTAAGGTTAATTTTGCCAAACGCACAGTGGTATTAAGCAGCAGTAACACGGCTTGCATCGTGGCAACATGTGGTTTGAGCGTAGATGATTTGTTTAAGCTTGAATTTTCTACCAGCAATCCCCAATGGGCAAAATATGTTCAAGGTATGAATGATATTAGCGGTGATATTGCAAATGATGGTGGCAATATGGCAGGGCGATTTGATGCCCGTTTTTATGGTGTTAATGCCGCAGAGATTGGTGGCACATTTATCATGAAAGATGGTGACGATAATAGCACATATTATCTGGGTGCATTCGGTGCAGCCCGCTGATAAAAAATAGTGACAATTTTAATTTAAAAAAATAGCAATCTTTAGCGAAGGTTTTTTCATCTATTGCCGTAATTATGGTAAGATGAAGCGATACTATGCTTCATTAGTGTCATTTTTTAGCAAAGGATAAGGCAATGGAAAAAGAAACAACAAAACGGAAATGGTATTGCACAAGATGGGGTGTTGCGGGCATTTTGCTAGCAGTGCTGATTGTTGGCATCTGTATTGGCAAAATATCGTCTCATCATGGCAGATATGGTGGTTGGCATGGTGACGGTCATCATGGTAATTGGCACGGTGAATATGGTATGAAACCTGTTATCGATGGCGATAGAATGTATAATATGCAAATGCGTGGCGATAATATGCGTGGTGGCATGTATGGTAAGGCTATGCGTGGCGATGGTATGTCTTGGGGTATGCGTGGCGGTCAAGAACGTGGTGGTGGCATGATGAGAAATCTCATCACACAGGCTGATAGCAATGGTGATTTCATTATCACCGAACAAGAATTTGAAAATCTGTTCAATCAGCTAGATAGTAATAAAGATGGTGTGCTTGAATCGGAAACCATGCAGGCGCGTAAAGCCCAAAGAGAACAAATGTGGCAACAAATGCGTGATGATGACGATGATGATGACGATGACAAATTTTACAAAAAAAGAAATGGCATAAAAGGTCAGTTTATGCTTGATAGCGATGATGATGGTAAAATCAGTAAAGATGAATTTATGGCTATCTTCACGCGCATGGATATTAATCAAGATGGTGTGATTAACAATGAACTCTTTAAGCTTAACGCATCTTAACGTATCTCCTTACAGCGAGGGGTGGGGGGCAGTGCCCTCCCACCTTATTGCTCCTTACCTTATTGATGTGTTGATGTTAGACAAATATGATGATAATAGCTTGATGCAAATGCTTATTATCGGCGATAGGCAAGGCGATAGGTTCGAACAAGATGAAACAAGGCGCAACGCATTGAAAATCTTAACCGAACGCCATTCACCCAGATTATATCGCATTGTCAAGCGCATGGGTGTTAATAGCGAAACGGCAGAAGATATTTTGCAAGATGCCTTTATCAAATTATGGCTAGCGCCAGAAAAATTTAACGGTAAATATCAATTTATCAGCTGGTTCACGCGGGTGGTGATGAATTTAACCATTGATTATCAGCGCAAAATTGGCAGAAGGGCAGAAATCATCACTGATGATTTTACGATGGTCGCAGACGAAAAATCAAACGATGGTGATGAAGAAGCGCGCTATAAAATATTTATCAAGGCATTTCAAGCCTTGCCCAAAAAGCAACAAAGCGCGGTGAATTTATGTTTTTTTGAAAATTACTCTAATCAAGAGGCGGCCGATATTATGGGGCTGAAGCTAAAAGCCTTGCAATCTTTGGTGATGCGCGGCAAACAAAATATGAAAGATTACGTCAGCAAGGAGACAGAAGATGCATGACAATAAATTTGATAATAGGGAATTTGATAAAATCGCAAGGCAGGCGCTGAATATAAATGTGCCGCAGGATTTATCTGAAAAATTATGGCGCAATACATTAAAACATGTGGCGCAACAGCCCGCACAAGAAGCACCGCTTACTGTAAAAACATTATGGCGTGAATTAATACAAGTGATTCCGCTTGGTGGTGTTAGTCTTTCATTCATGTTTTTGCTGGCTGTTTTCGCAGGCACGCAACTTACATTAAATTTTGATGGGGGCACACAAGCATCATCTTATACGCAGATGCTAGAATTGTTGGTAGGAGTTTCTTAGATGAGTAAATCGGTTAAAATTATCTTTATTGTATCGATTGTTTTTAATATCATCAGTATCGGCTTGGTGGTAGGCTATGCGGTGCATGAGTTAGGTGAGCATAGAATGTTCACGGCGGCGCGCCTTTTTCACGATAAGCCAGACGTTAAAATACTGATGGGTAAAGCCCGCAAAGAATTTAAGCAACATCGCACTGATACATCGCGGATTCTGACACAGATGAGTGAGGTGCTAGCGCAACCAGAATATGATGCGCTGTCATTAGAAGCCTTGATTGAAGATTTCAAGCAAATTCATGTTGTAAGATATGATTGGCTAACGTTAGAAATATTGCGGATTGTTGAAAATGGCACTTACGAGGAACGACAAGAAATGGCGAAATTATTGCATAATATCGCGCAACATGAACGCGGTGGCAAAAGACGTGGCAGAAAAGGCGATAGAAGAGAACCCAAATGATACGAATAGTAAGGTGATTATTATATCACCCCGAATGCCATCATCTCTACATTTTCAACCATATAGGTCATGCCAATACCCAAAGTAACTGCACCGCTTAACCGTGCCACAATATTATTGGCAATGCGGATGGATAATATTTTTTCGGCAATATAGCCAACCATCAGCGCAATCAAAAACTGCCCAACAGTAAAACTTAGCAGATAAGCAACCAAAGGCGTCGCTTCAGCACCAATAATGCCATCACCATAGGCAGTGCCATGCGCTAATCCTGCGGTAATCGCGAGTATAATCACATAATGTGATGCTAGTTTTCTACCATAAGCCAATGCCACACCGATACAGATGACTGAAAGTGCAATCAGCATTTCGTTAAAAGGAATGACAATATTGACTAAAAATAGCAAGCAACCCAATAAGCTTGCACCCACAAAACTTGCGGGCAATATCAGGCGATTCTTTTGAAACAATGCTAGTAAGCCGATTGCCACGATAAAGGCGAGATGGTCAAGCCCCAATATCGGGTGAGCAAAGCCAGAAATGATGCCATGCCATAATGTGGTAGGGGTTGTGCCATCTAGCGGGTGATGCGCCAATGCAGGATTTGCCAACATTAAAGAGGTCAATATAAGTGATGGTAGAAGCAATAGGGGTTTTTTCATTGTCATATCTCCTGAAAATTGATTTTTGATTGTTGTGGCGGTGTTGGCTTTTTATAGCCACGCAATGCCCATGCGATGATAGCACCAATTATAAAAGGTAATTGTATTTTTTCGTGTGTTTGGGGCATCATCATTGTTTCCTTATAATACTAGCTATAATACTAACATGGGTGATATTACAAAGTGCATGATTTGTCAATCGCATTTTAATACACGACAGCACTTTACACAGATACGACATAATAAATATGATAGATTGCTAAACCCTGTTTTTTCTTGTTTTCTTGTTTAACATGTTATAAGATAATACTTATTTTGCATAATCTGATACATATTTAGGAGTTAAGTCATGAAAAACCTGTTATTTCCATTCGTTACACCTATCATTTTTTCAGTAATTTTTTCAGTTACGTTAACGGCATGTGGCGGTGGTAGTGCTGGCGGTAGCGCAAGCAACCTTGATAGTAATTTCACCCCTAGCAATGATTTTACACTTAACCCGCTTGGCACGATAGAGGAATTTGCCGCAAAAGATATTGATATTCCCACCTATAAAGATGGTGAAAATGATGTTGCCTATGATTCACTTACCAAAATTGCTGATGATGCTAATACAGAAAATCCTATCGATGTAATTTTGCATGGGTTGGCGGTATTGAAAAATGATAGCACGACTTTTGAGCGCGACAATACGAATATTGACTGGAAAGATGAAGCCAATAATACAGAGCTGAAAATCAATCGGGAAATCACATTATCGCGCATCACAGCAGCTGAAAAATCACCAGCGGTTAAACTCACTTTCGGTGCTGATGGTGCTATATCGGGCGTAACGATTTATGCTGATGAAGAATATACAAATGCCACTGCCGATAGAAGCAATATTTTCGGCTTTACTGCCAATTATATGGCTCATATTAGCTGGAATCTGGCAAAAGATAGAGACTCATTAAACAACACAACTGAAGATAATATTTACGATATTGATGGCATCATGCTTGCGGGTATTCAAACCGCTGATGACGATATTCCTATATCGGGCTCGGCTGAATTTAACGGCAAGGGCAAAGGTGTTTATGGCAGTGAAACTGAAAACTACAACACTATTTTTGATGTTACGGCAAATGTTAATTTTACGGGGCGTGATGTTATATTTACCTTCAGCAACACATGCAAGATAGTGGCTTGTGCTGATAATTCGCCAGATAGGCTAACAGATCTTGATTTTAGCACAGGTAAAATCAAATTTGCTGCTGATGCTAATAGTGCTCCCACCAACAATATCAGCGGTGATGTAACATTGACGGGCGGTCTAGCAGGCAAGCTTGATGCCCGTTTTTATGGTAGAGGTGAGAATAATTTTGCAAAAGAATTAGGTGGCACATTCGCTTTGGTAAATGCGACCAATAAGAATTATTATTATGGTGCGTTTGGCGGACAATATATGGAAACTAGAAATTATATCCTTAACAAAGATGTTGTAACGCTGACATTGGAAAAAGATGAGCAGGCTTGGAATCGTAACGACCCCGCCCCCGATAAGCATGTGCAAGAAGCGGTTCCAGATGTAAATGCGCCGACATATATAGATACAAATGACGAGAATAAGGTTAAATATTCTTATGAATCTATTGATGATTTACGCAATGATGCAAGTCTTGCTGATGAAACGACATTATCGATCACATTGCCATTGCTTGGCACGCATCGCTATTATCGATGGAATTATCAGCGCCATGATAGCTCAACAGATTGGGGTAATGGCAATTTTATCAACAACGCCAACATTGTTAGTAATGCAAATTCTGTTGTTACACTTAATTATCATGTCAAAAATGGTAAAGTCTATTTTCAAGGTAAGGATGGCACAGAGGGCATCGTGCTTTATCGCAAAACATTTAATGTTAATGGCGAGGAAATCACCAACAGATATGCTGGCAATACGGGGGTTGATAACCGCACCTTTTTCAAAGGCAACATTATCGGTATAGATGAAAAGGCGGAAACAAACTTTATTCGTTTGTTTAAAGGCGATGAGTCGGGGCAAGGTTATATTAATTATTTCGGCTTTGTGCCTAAAAACATCATTGCGCTGAGTTGGTATATCGCTGAAGATAAAAACCTGTTAGGGGCAGATAATCTGGAGGCTAATACGGAAACCAATTTTGGTCGCTTTATTGCAGGTTTGGAAACAGGCAGAAATTACGGTAATGGTGCATTTGGTGCTATCCCTGAAACTGGTAATGTTACATTTATCGGTAAAGGCACAGGAAACTATGGTTATGTGCGCCCGCAATATACAGGCTCATCTGTCAGCAAGCGCGAACAGCTTTATTTTAATATCGTAGCATATGTTGATTTTGCGACTAAAAAAATAGATTTTAGCACCTATAATACATGCTATGTTACCACTTGCACCATCAAACGAAAAGGCTTGGATTTTAACACAACTATCAGCTTTACTGCTAATAATATAGCCAGTAATGTTACCACCAGCAATGGTTTATTAACAGGTAAGCTTGAAACGCGTTTTTATGGCAAAGCGGCAGAAGAATTTGGCGGCTCATTTGCGCTAATAGGCATTAATGATGATATATATTATTATGGTATCTTTGCGGGTAACCAAGACTTTACTGGTGCAGATGGCTCTTCAGTAGATGCCAATAAATTTGATAGTCATTATAATTATCCAAAAACACCCAATATTCCTTATGTATCATTTGCCGAAGCGGCGGGTGCTAATAAAGCCTCGCAATTTGTGGTGCAAGGCTCGGCTGTGCAGAAACATGATATCACATATTATGCGCGTAAAACGAAAGCAACGGATTTTAATAGTGAGACTGATGCTGATGTGAGCAAGATACAAGATATCAGCCTTGTGGGTTCTGATGCACCAGCGCTTAAGCTTGATTTTGATGCGACGGGTAACATATCGGCAATAGAAGCCTATTTTGGCTTTAGCACCTACACAGCAACGCTTGCTAATGGTGCAACAGGGCTCACTGCCAATGGCACGATTAGCAATGCTGATTATAATGATGCTGAAACCAGTAACATTACAGTCGATAGAAATGCCTTTGGCTTTAAATCAAATTATATGGTCTATCTCAGCTGGAATCTTGATAAACAAAATATTGATGGCGATAGTTCAATGATTGCTGATGATAAATATAACATCAATGGCATGATGGTTGCGGGGATTGATACGCCCAATATGCCGACCCGTAACAGTGCCAACTTCTTTGGTGCGGGCAAAGGCAATTATGGCGATAAAGATACAAACCATAAATTAACTTTCAAAACATTTGCTGAGGTGAATTTTAGCAGTCGTAAGATAGAAATAGAAATGAGTGACACTGCTTGTGTGGCGAGTGATTGCGGCATAGATGGTGTGACGCTTGCCACGCTTGATTTCAGTGGATTATTAACATATAGTGCAGGTGCGAATAATGCAATTGGGGATATGAGTGCTGGCAATTTATCAGGCGCGATTTATGCACGTTTCTATGGCACAGGCGATAATGCCGCAGGTGAATTTGGTGGCACATTTGCGCTGAAAAATAGCACACATTATTATTATGGCGCATTCGGTGCTGATAAAGGTGGCACTTTTACCACATTGCTGGCAGATAGCATTGGTGATGAGACCATCGCTTCGCCAGAAACAGTCGTGATTCCTACAAAAACTAATGGCACAGCCTATGCTTCATTTCGTGATGCCATCATTGATAATAATAATCCTGACGGCAAAATTTTTAGATTACAGGGGCCAGCTGTTTATGGCGGTAGCAATGCTGAATATAATAGAACAGCAGGTCAAGATTGGCGAGAAGTGGATGTGACAAAGAATTTCTCTGTTACAAAATTGAGTGGTGCTTCTGCTTCAATCACCGTTACTGCTAAAAAAATATCGGATATAACGCTTCATTTAAATGGAAAAACCTATACTGCTGATAAGAATAACGCAATCAGTGATGATGATGGTGCAACGGGTGAATTGCAGGTTAGCAGACATAGTAATGTTTTTGGTTTTCATACCAACAATATAGTTTATGTTAATTGGAGTTTAGTTAAGAACGCGTTAACAGATAATGCTGATACATTAAATGATAACACATACACACAACGCGGTATGATGCTTGTTGGGAATGAAAGCCCGATGGGTGCGATTCCTACTGCTAATTATCCTTTCCTTGATAGTCGGGCAGAATTCAAGGGCAAAGGACGCGGTTATTACACCAGCGCGTCAGGTGATGAAAAAGGAACTAAATTTAACATAGACGCAATGATCGATTTTTCAAACAAAGAGGTGTCCTTAACGACTAGCCATTTGAAACTATGCACGACATCATTTGGTGATTGTAAAAACAATACCACGCTTAATTTTGTCACTGAAAAGCCAATTTCTTATACAAGTAATGACGTCAGCGGTAAAATTGTCAGCAGAACATATGATGACCCTAAGCATGCTGTGGGTGATTTTACTGGCACGGTTAATGCCAAATTTTATGGTGCTAAAGCCGATGAGTTTGGTGGCGCATTTGCGTTGCTTGCTGATGATAACGCTTATCATTATGGTATATTTGGCACTCAATTAAAGAATCCAAATGCCATTCAAAACGCGCTTGACCATAGTGATGATACAGGCGCGGTTACAAGGGTAAATAAAAAAAATGGGTCTAAGTCACCTAATGATAACGGCGGTTCATATGATAGCAAAACTTATGCAAAATATGATTCTTTTTTGAAAGCACAAAGCGAAATCAAGGGTGGCCAAAATCGCTATGTTCACAATGTTGCTTTGGCAGCAACCCGTGAAGATACTGTTAGATATCAACGTTACATGGGTAAGGGTTGGACTGATGATAGCACTAAGAAAGAAACGGTAACGGTGGTTGCCAATCTTAACAACGCCACTTCTTACATTAGATATTATGGCGCGTCGCCAAAGCAAGGGGTTGTTAATAATGTCCGTATATTCAGCTATAAGCGAACCAATTCGGTAGGGGTGCGTGGTGCACAGCAGGGCACTGGTCATGGTTACTTCTATAGACTTTACGACCCTAATGATACTGAAGAGAAACGCACAAAACATAATCTTGACGTGGATGCAGGTGACTATCACTATATAACGGCCAGCAACCCGATAAAACATTCATTCGGAAAATTATATTCTAGTAACATTGCGGGTAACCTCACATTGATGCGGCCAAATGAATTTGGCTTTCAGGCTAAATATATGGCATATATCAGATGGACGATTACCAAAACTGTGGAAGATTTTGAAGAAACAGCAGGTGTTGGCAAGGGTTTTGATATTGACGGCTATATGGTGAGTGGTTTTGAAACCGAGCATAACACTGCCAGCGGTGCTACCGATGGCGATAGCAGTGATGATTTGCCTGAAACTGGCACAGCCGATTTTGTTGGTGGCGGTATGGGCACATATCATCACGCATCGGGGCAGGGCTATAGAACCCGCTTTGATGCAAATGCAAAAGTTGATTTTGAAGGCACGAACGATAAAGCCACGATTGACCTCACCCTTAATAACACGAGATGTGTGGCAGGGTTAGATGCAAATGCTTGCACTGATTCTATTATCACTCCTGATTTATTATCTAGCCTTAATATCACAAATGCCGCGCTAGGTTTCGATAGAGGTGAGAATGACATCACTGCCATTGCGATTGATACAGATGGCGGTATGAATGGTCAGATTGATGCCAGATTTTACGGACAAAACCGCAAGGGTGCTAACAATCAAAATGCAGCCAAAGAGTTTGGCGGAGCGTTTTCATTCCGTGATGGCGATAAATCTTATATCGGCATTTTCGGCACTGAACGGGGCGCAATAACGCCACCTACCCCGTAGTAATCTTACTGATTAAAAGAAAAAGGCGCAGGTGATAAAACCCGCGCCTTTTTTGTTAGTTGCGCCGCACTTTTTTTTCTTGTTTTATTACTTAATCTATTGTAGGCTAAAACAGATTTGCTAAAATTGATAAGATATATTTAGGAGTTAAGCTATGAAGCATTTGTTATTATCACTCGTTACACCAGTAATTTTTTCGGTAATTTTTTCAGTTACGTTAACGGCATGTGGCGGTGGTAGTGCTGGTGGTGGCGGCGGTGGCGGTGGCGACCTTGATAGTAATTTCACCCCTAGCAATGATTTTACACTTAACCCGCTTGGCACGATAGAGGAATTTACTGCAAAAGATGTTGATATTCCCACCTATAAAGATGGTGAAAATGATGTTGCCTATGATTCGCTTACCAAGATTGCGGATGATGCTACGGCAGACAATACTATTGATGTAACTTTGCATGGGTTGGCAGTGATGAAAAATGACAACATTGCTTATGAGCGTGAAAATACCGACATTGACTGGAAAGATGAAGCCAATGATGCAGAGCTAAAAATCAATCGGACAGTCACATTATTGCGCGTTACTGCAGCTGAAAAATCACCAGCGGTTAAACTTACCTTTGGTGCTGATGGTGCTATATCGGGCGTAACGATTTATGGTGATGAAGAATATACAAATGCCACTGCCGATAGAAGCAATATCTTCGACTTTGCTTCTGACTATATGGCTTATATTAGTTGGAATCTGGCAAAAGATAGGGACTCATTAAACAACACAACTGAAGATAATATTTACGATATTAATGGTGCCATGCTTGCGGGTATTCAAACCGCTGATGGCGATATTCCTATATCTGGCTCGGCTGAATTTAACGGCAAGGGCAAGGGCGTTTATGGCAGTGAAACTGAAAACTACAACACTGTTTTTGATGTTACGGCGAATGTTAATTTTACGGCGCGCGATGTTGATTTTACTTTCAGCAACACATGTAAGATAGCGGCTTGTGCTGATGATTCGGCAGATAGGGTAACAGATCTTGATTTTAGCACAGATAAAATCAAATTTGCTGCTGATGCTAACACTAACCCCACCAATAATATCAGCACTGATGTAACACTTACTGGCGGTCTGGCAGGCAAGCTTGATGCCCGTTTTTATGGTAAAGGCGATGGCAATTTCGTAAGAGAATTAGGCGGCACATTCGCTTTTGTAAATGCGACCGCCAAAAATTATTATTATGGTGCATTCGGTGCACAGCGTGGCAATATTACTATTCCCTTTACCCCCAGCAATGATTTTACACTTAACTCGTTTGGCACGATAGATAAATTCACCGCAACAGCTGTTGATATCCCTACATATGCGGATGTCGATGACGAAAATAATCCTATTACTGTTGCCTATACTTCGCTCACCGCCATCTCTACTGCCGCTGATGCAGGTGCTGACGATGCCACGCTAGATGTAACTTTGCATGGGTTGGCAGTGGTGAAAAATGATAACAGTGCTTTTGAGCGTGAAAATATTACTGTTGATTGGCAAAATCAAGCGAATGATTCCAAGCTAAAAATCAATCGGGAAGTCACATTATCGCGTATCACAGCAGCTGAAAAATCGCCAGCAGTAACGCTCACTTTTGATGATGAAGGCAAGATTTCGGGCATAACCGCCTATGTGGATGAAACACGCGCAACAGGTGATACTGGCTTAACAATCACTGCTGATAGAAAAGATATTTTCGGCTTTACTTCTAACTATATGGCTTATATTAGCTGGCATCTGGCAAAAGATAGAGACTCATTAAACAACACAACTGAAGATAATATTTACGATATTAATGGTGCTATGATTGCAGGTATTGAAACAGATGCTGGCAATATTCCTACAGAGAATAATATGACTTTTGAAGGCAAAGGCAAAGGCGTTTATGGCGATGGCAATAATGATGAATATGAAACTGTTTTTGATATTAAAGCTGATATTGATGTAACTGCCCGCACCATGCTGTTGACCGCTAGCAATACAATCTGTCCTGACTATAATTGCGGTATCAATGCCAATCACCTTAATTTTAGCGGCACATTAAGTTATAAAAATGAGAGCGATGTTACTGTCAATAACGCTACGGGTACCATTAATAGCAATGGTGGTGGTTTAACAGGCACGGCAGATGCCCGCTTTTATGGCAGTGCGGCGCAAGAATTTGGCGGCACATTCTTGCTTGCCAATGCGGCCAATAAGAATTATTATTATGGTGCGTTTGGCGGGCAATATGCAGGTACTGAAACATATATTCTCAATCGCACTGTTGTAGATTTAACATTAGATGGAATGGCTTCGAATCGTAACGACCCCGAGAATCCCGTGAAAGAAGCGGTTGCAGATTTAAATGCGCCGACATATATGGATGTAGATGATGGGAATAAGGTTAAATATTCTTATGAATCTATTGATGATTTGCGCAATGATACAAGCCTCCTTGATGAAACGACATTATCGCTCACATTGCCAGTGCTTGGCACGCATCGCTATTATGACATTAATTATCAACGTCATGATAATTCAACAAATTGGGATAATAGCAATGTTGTCAACACAGGCAATATTGTTAATAATATAGGTTCTGTTGTTACACTTAATTATCATTCAAAAAATGGTAAAGTCTATTTTCAAGGTAAGGATGGTAAAGAAGGCATCGTGCTTTATCGCACAACATATGATGCTGATGGCAATGAAATTACTACCAGATATGCTGCCAATACGGGGGTTGATAATCGCACTTATTTCAAAGGCAACATTATCGGTATAGATAGCGATAAGATAAATAACCATGTTTGGTCACATAGAGGTGATGAGTCTGAAAGATTTATTAATTATTTCGGCTTTGTGCCAGAGTATATTGTTGGGCTGAGATGGCAACTATTTTTTAAGAAAGACCAGCTAAGTGGAACGGAGTTAACTGATAACAGCTATGTGTATTTCGCTTATCTGGTTGCTGGTTTGGAAACAGGCAAAGATTTCGGCGCTGGCGCATTTGGTGAAATCCCTGAAACTGGTAATGTTACATTTATCGGTAAAGGTAGCGGTAGCTATGGTTATTTGCGCCCGAAACCTGCTGGCGATTCTCTTAGTTTAAGCAGGCGTGAACAGGTTTATTTTAACATGGTGGCAAATGTTGATTTTGCGAATGAAAAGATAGATTTTAACACCTATAATACATGCTATGCAAGCAATTGTGGCATCAAGCGCAAAGGCTTGGATTTTAATACAAATATCAGCTTTGATAATACTAATAATAATATCGAAGCAGAGAATGTTACCACTGATAATGGTTTATTAACAGGTAAGCTTGAAGCGCGTTTTTATGGCAAAGCGGCACAAGAATTTGGTGGCTCATTTGCGCTAATAGGCACCAATGATAATAACATCTATTATTATGCTATCTTTGCGGGTAATAAAACCTTTACAGATAGTTTTTCATTAGGTGATGCTAATTTAAATTCTGATTATGGTTTTTTAAAAACAGCCAATATTCCCTATGCTTCTTTTGCCAAAGCGGCGGGTGCTAATGAAGCCTCTCACTTTTTGGTGCTTGGCACGGCTGTGCAGAAACATGATATGACGCATTATGTGCGTAAAACGAAAGCACCGAATTGGAATAGTGAAATTGATGGTGACATCATTAGCGAGATACAAGATATCAGCCTTGTCCGCACTGAAGCACCAGCGCTTAAGCTTGATTTTGATGCTGATGGTAACATATCGGCAATAGAAGCTTATTTCGGCTTTAACATTTATACAGCAGTGCTTGCTAATGGTGCAACAGGGCTCACTGCCAATGGTACGATTGTATTTGATGAGAATCATCCTGATGCTGAGGCGGGCAACATTACAGTCGATAGAAATGCGTTTGGTTTTACGTCAAATTATATGGTCTATCTCAGCTGGAATTTTGCTAAAGAAAATCTTGATAGCGACAATGCATTGCTTGCTGATGATAAATATAACATTAATGGCATGATGGTTGCGGGGATTGATACGCCCAATATGCCGACCAGTAATATTACCAATTTCTTGGGTGCAGGCAAAGGCAATTATGGCGATAAAGATACAGATATAGATCATGCGCTAACTTTCAAAACATTTGCTGAGGTGAATTTTGGCAGTCGTAAAATAGCACTAGAAATGAGTGACACTGCTTGTGTGGCGAGTGATTGCGGCATAGATGATGCGACGCTTGCAACGCTTGATTTCAGCAAAACATTAACCTATAGTGCGGATAGTAATAGTGCTAATATTGGTGGCGTGAATGCTGGGTCTCTATCAGGCGTGATTCATTCACGTTTCTATGGCACAGGCGATAATGCCGCAGGTGAATTTGGTGGCACATTTGCGCTGAAAGATAGCACACATTATTATTATGGCGCATTCGGTGCTGATAAGGGTGGCACCCTTATCACATCGCTGGCAAATAGCATCAAAGATGTTATCATCGCTTCGCCAGAAACAGTCGTGATTCCTACAAAAACTAATGGCACAGCCTATGCTTCATTTCGTGATGCCATCATTGATAATAATAATCCTGATGGCAAAACTTTCAGATTACAGGGGTCAGCTGTTTATGGCGGTAGCAATGCTGAATATAACCGAACTGCAGGGCAGGATTGGCGAGAATTGGATGTAATAAACGAAACCTCTGCGACAAGAGTTGTGGGCGCATCTGCCTCAATCACCGTTACTGCTAAAAAAATATCGGATATAACACTTCATTTAGATGGAAAAACCTATTCTGTTGATACAGGGGGTACACCAGATGGCGGGGTATTCAAACACACAATCAGCGATGCTAATGGCGTAACTGGCACGTTAGCCGCAGATAGAAGAAGCGCTATTTTTGGTTTTACGCCATATAGTATCGTTTATGTTAATTGGAGTTTAGTTAAGAACGCGTTAGCAGATGATGCTAATACATTAAATGATAACACATACACACAACGCGGTATGATGCTTGTTGGCATTGAAAGTCGCCTAGACCAAATTCCACTTTTCAATTTAGAGGCTCTTGATACTATTATGGAATTCAAAGGCAAAGGACGCGGTTATTATAACAGCGCGTCAAAGGTTGAAATATCGCGTTTTGATATAAATGCAAAGGTTGATTTTGCCAATAAAACAGTATCGCTCTCTACTGGAAATAATAAATTATGTAATTTATCATTCGGTGGTTGCAAAAACAATTACACGCTTAATTTTGTTACTGAAAATCCAATTTCTTATACAAGTAATAATGTTAGTGGTAAAATTGTCAGTAGAACATATAATAACCCTGCGCTTGCTGTGGGTAATTTCATAGGCACGGTTAATGCTAAATTTTATGGTGCTAGAGCCAATGAGTTTGGTGGCACATTTGCGTTGATTAATAATGAAAACGAACAGTTTTATGGCATGTTTGGCACTGAAAATAAGGATGACCCATTTAGTTATGCAGATGATAAATATGATACTGGCGCGGTTACAAGGCTAGGGGCGACAAGTACTAGTGGTATCCTTACTTATCTAAATCATGATTCATTCTTAGATGCACATCAAGATGCAAAAACTGGCCCTTTTCAAGCTTATGATGTCAGCACCCCTTCCTTAGCGGCCTATCGTGAAGATACTATCAGATATGTTCGCACAGAAGAGGATGCGACCGCACCCAGAACATGGGAAAATTCTAAAACAGATACAACGATTGTGGTTGCCAATATTTATAATTCATCTGCTTATATACGATATAATGGTTCAGCTTCATTTGCTAACCAACCGAATGTGCCGGGGTCAATTCAATCTGCTAGGGCGGTTGTTCATAAAATCTCATATGCTGTGCATAGTAATCCTAGCAATTTTTCTAACCGCGGAAGCCTTACAGAAGTTAAGACGGATTTTACAGTCGACCCTATGGATTATCAATATGCCACAGGTGGTAATCCGCTATTTTATTATAAGGGAAGTGGTGCTCAGTTGTTTAATTTCCATAACTCAACAACGGGTAACCTCACAGTAGAAAACCCAACTACATTTGGTTTCCAAGCGAAATATATGGCATATATCAGATGGACTTATGAAAAAGGTCACGCAACGCTTGGCAATAAAACTTATGGCACGGGCAGTGATGTTGATGGCTATATGGTAACTGGCTTTGAAACCGAAGATAACACCAATCCAAATGCGAATGATGGCAATAATACTGATGATTTGCCTGAAACTGGCACAGCCGATTTTGTTGGTGGCGGTATGGGCACGTATCATCACGCATCGGGGCAGGGCTATAGAACCCGCTTTGATGCAAATGCAGACGTTGATTTTGCTGCTGGCACAATTGACCTTATTCTTAATAACACGAGATGTGTGGCAGGGTTAGGCGATTGTGATGCTGATATTGCTACTATCACTCCTGAATTATTAGAGAACCTTGATATCACAAATGCCGCGCTCAGCTTTGATAAAGGTGTGAATGATATGACTGCCATTGCGATTGATACAGATGGCGGTATGAATGGTCAGATTGATGCCAGATTTTACGGACAAAATCGCACGGGTGGTGCTGATAAGCAAAATGCAGCCAAAGAATTTGGCGGCGCATTTTCATTCCGTGATGGCGATAAATCTTATATCGGCATTTTCGGCACATGCGACACAGCAGATGCCGTTGCATGCCCGCAACCACAACCATAGATATTGCTGATTAACAGACTAAAAAGGCGCGGGCGATAAAATCCGCGCCTTTTTTGTATTCCCGCACCCTGTTTTTTTCTTGTTTTATTATTAAATCTATTGTAGGCTAATACTTATTTTGCATAATCTAATACATATTCAAGAGATAAGCCATGAAACATTTGTTATTTTCGTTCGGTACACCAATAGTTTTTTCGGTAATTTTTTCAGTAATTTTTTCGGTTACGTTAACTGCTTGTGGCGGTGGTAGTGCTGGTGGTAGCACTGGTGGTCTTGATAATAATTTTACCCCTAGCAATGATTTTACGCTGAACCCGCTTGGCGTGATAGAGAAATTTACCGCGACAGATGTTGCTATTCCTACCTATAAAGATGGCGAAAATGATGTTGCCTATGATTCACTTACCAAGATTGCGGATGATGCGACCACAGAAAATCCTATTGATGTTACATTGCATGGGTTGGCAGTGGTGAAAAATGATAACATCAACTATGAGCGTGAAAATACCGACATTGATTGGACTGACGAAGCCAATGATGCAGAGCTTAAAATTGATCGGCAAGTCACATTATCACGCATCACATCAGCTGGAAAATTGCCAGCGGTTAAACTGACTTTCGGTGCTGATGGTAGCATATCAGGCGTAACGGTTTATGCTGATGAGGATTATACAAATGCCACTGCCGATAGAAGCAATATTTTCGGCTTTACTGCCAATTATATGGCTCATATTAGCTGGAATCTAGCAAAAAATAGAGCCTCATTAAACAACACAACTGAAGATAATATTTACGATATTAGCGGCATGATGCTTGCGGGTATTCAAACCGCTGATGGCGATATTCCTATATCGGGCAGGATAGGATTTACAGGCAAGGGCAAGGGTGTTTATGGCAATAATACTGGCAGTTACAATACTGTTTTTAATGTGATGGCGAATGTTGATTTTGCGGCGCGTAATGTTACATTTACCTTCAGCAACACATGCAAGATAGTGGCGTGTGCTGATAATTCGGCAGATAGGCTAACAGATCTTGATTTTAGCACAGGTAAAATCAAATTTGCTGCGAATGCCAATACTGCCCCTACCAATAATATTAGCGGTGATGTAACATTGACGGACGGTCTAGCAGGCAAGCTTGATGCCCGTTTTGACGGTAAAGGCGAGGGCAATTTCGCAAGAGTATTAGGCGGCACATTTGCTTTGGTAAATACGACCAATAAGAATTATTATTATGGTGCATTTGGCGGGCAATATACGGAAATTAGAAATTATATTCTTAATAAAGATGTTGTAACGCTGACATTGGAAAAAAATGAACAGGCTTGGAATCGCAACGACCCCGCTAATTATATACAAGTAGATGTTCCAAAATTAGAGATTCCCACCGATAAAGATGGTGTTGCTTACACATCTATTGAGGCATTGCGTAACGATACAAACCTTGATGATGATATTATTAAATCATTCACATTGCCATTGCTTGGCACGCATCGCTATTATCGGCTTAATTACCAGCGTAATGATAATTCAATAGATTGGGATAATAGCAATATTGATAGCACAGCCAATATTTTTAATAATCTAAATTCTGTTGTAACACTTAACTATCATGTCAAAAATGGTAATATCTATTTTCAAGGTGGTAGTGGCACACAGGGCATTGTGCTTTATCGCAAAGTAATTGATATTACGGGCAATGAAAGCACCAACAGATATGCCGCTAATATTGATGCTACTGAAAGCACTTATTTCAAAGGTGGCATTATCGGTATAGATGAAAAGGCGGTAACAAACTATATTCATCTGTTTAGTGGTAATGAGTCGGGTCAAGGCTATGTTAATTATTTTGGGTTTGTACCAGAAAATATCGTTGCGCTGACTTGGTATATAGCTGAAGATAAAAGTCTGTTAGGGGCGGATAATCTGGAGGCTAATACGGAAACCAATTTTGGTCGCTTTATTGCAGGTTTGGAAACAGGCGGAGATTTCGGCAATGGCGCATTTGGCGCAATCCCTGAAAGCGGTAATGTTACATTTTTCGGTAAAGGTTTAGGCGGCTATGGTTATTTGCGTCCGCAATCTGCTGGCGATACTTTGAGTGAGCGTGAACTGCTTTCTTTTAATATGGTAGCAAATGTTGATTTTGCGGATAAAAAGATAAATTTTAGCACCTATAACACATGTTACGTAGCCACTTGCACCATTAAACGAAAAGGCTTGGATTTTAACGTCAATATCAGCTTTACTGCTAATAATATGAGCAATAAAATTACCACCAGTAACGGTTTATTAACAGGTAAGCTTGAAACGCGTTTTTATGGTAATGCGGCACAAGAATTTGGTGGCTCGTTTGCGATGACTGGCATCAATGATAACATATATTATTATGGTATCTTTGCGGGTAATAAAACCTTTACTGGTGCAGATAGATCTTTAGTAGATGCCAATAAATTTGATAGTCATTACTCTTATCCAAAAACACCCATTATTCCTTATGTATCATTTGCCGAAGCTGCGGGTGCTAATGAAGCCTCGCAATTTGTAGTGCAAGGCTCGGCTGTGCAGAAACATGATATCACATATTATGTTCGCAATGGCAAAACCATAAATTGGGATAGTGATATTGATGCTAATGTGAGTAAGACACAAGATATCAGCCTTGTGCGTTCTGATGCGCCAGCGATTATGCTTAATTTTAATGCTGATGGTAAGATATCAGCAATAGAAGCCTATTTTGGCTTTAACACCTACACAGCAACACTTGCCGATGATGCAACTGGTATCACTGCCAATGGCACGATTAGCAATGCTGATTATAATGATGCTGAAACCAGTAATATTACAGTCGATAGAAATGCGTTTGGCTTTAAATCAAATTATATGGTCTATCTCAGCTGGAATCTTGTGAAAGAAAATCTTGATAGCGATAGTTCAATGATTGCTGATGATAAATATAACATTAATGGCATGATGGTTGCGGGGATTGATACGCTAAATATGCCAACCAGTAACCGTGTCAATTTCGTTGGTGCGGGCAAAGGCATTTATGGCAATAAAGATATAAATCATGCGGTAACATTCAGAACATTTGCTGGTGTTGATTTTGGTAAGCGTACCGTCGCGTTGAATAATAGTGAAACTGCTTGTGTCGCGGGTGCTTGCACGCTAGATACTGATAAGCTTGCCACGCTTAATTTTAAAAGAACACTCGTTTATAAGAAAGGCACGAATAGAATTGCTGGTGGTATCACTGATAGGGATAGTGGCTTATCGGGCGTGATTTATGCGCGTTTTTATGGCGCAGGCGAGAATGCCGTCAGTGAATTTGGCGGTATATTTGCATTGAAAAATAGCACCTATTATTATTATGGTGCATTCGGTGCTGTGCGTGAAAGCAACATTATAGAATCCTATATGATTAAAGCAGTTGATGATATTACGATTAATCCCGCAAAGGAAGTTTCAATTGCCAATGATAGCGGTAATAATGCTTATACATCATTGACTGCTGCATCTGATGACACGCAAAACACTGCTAACAAAATATTCACACTTAACGCGCTGAGTGTGAATGGTCAAGTTTTAAACAACCATGCCCGCTTATCGCCATCGCATAAATGGGTGCTAACTAATATTAACCAAGTGATAGATGTTAAAAGATTATTTGGCTCTACCGCCTCACTCACTTTTGATGCTGACGGCAACATATCAGCAATAACGGCGCATCTTAATGGTAAAAATTATGTGAGTGATCAAACTGATGATGCAATATCTTCTACTATGTTAAGCGCAACCATCAGCGGCGCAGATAAAAACGCTAGCAATACATTGATTGCGCTAGATAGAAGCAGTAGCTTTTTCGGTTTTAATTCTAAATATATGGTGCATATCAACTGGAATGTAACAAAAGACGTTACCGCGCTTGATAATACAATCGATGATTTAACGGCAACCGCCTATAATAGTAATGGCATCATGATAGCAGGTATGGAAACTGCTGATAAGAATATTCCCACCCAAGGTGCAGTTGAATTTATTAGCAAAGGGCGTGGCATTTATGGAGACAAAAACCAGATATATCAGACAAAATTTGATGTGATAGCGACAGTGAATTTTAATGATAAGCATGTAAAAATTACCAGTCGTAATTCGTGCAAAGCAGATAATTGCGATAATATAAAATTGTCTGCCCTTAATTTCAGCACCGAAAAAATATTTTATACTGGCAATGATATCAGCGGTGCTGTTCATGCGGGTGATTTAAGTGGCGTGATTAATGCGCGCTTTTATGGTGGTGCGGCTGAAGAATTAGGTGGTATATTTGCCATGCGGAGTGATACAAACTATCATTATGGCGGATTTGGTGGCTATAGAAAAGATTTTTATGACTTTAATGATACACAAGATCCATCATTAACATTGGCAACTTCTATAGCGCCCAATCATAAGCTATATGGCATTGCTTTCACCACGAAAAGCAATGGGCTGTTACCGCAAATTTTAACGATACAACAGTTGAATCAGAAAATCAGGCAAATCAAGATAGATACGCTGGATTTTTCGGGCAATATTACCCGTAGCCAAGATTTTAATAAGGATTTTTCCTTGCAAGATAATAAAGCATTATATCTCAATGATGGCGCTAACCTTACGTTAGATGATAATGTTGCAGGTTCACTGCGGCTTATTCATACAACAGAAAAGGTAAATGGCATTACCGTATCAGATAAATCTAACTGGATAGCGGTGGTGCATGATTATCAAAATGCCTTGCCACGCAGGCTTGAATATCAAACATTTGGCATCATATATCATGATTTGGGCAGAGGTGGGTTTTCTACGGGGCTATTCACTAATAATATACCAACACAAGGCACACAAAATTTTGTAGGCCGTGCCTATGGCTATTATGTGAATGGTGGCAATAAATATCTAACGCGCGCTAAAATTTTTATAGATGCTGATTTTGACAATGGAAGTGCCACTATTACCACCAGCGAAACCAGAAAAGTTAAATTTTCGGGTAATGTATCAAACGATAGAACAGGTGGCAGTTTTGCAGGTGCTAATGGCAGTGCTACTGATGATGATTCGCTTAATTTTACGGGTAATTTAAGTTACAACGCCAAATATAAATGGTTTAGGGGGAATGTTACTGCGGCGTTAGGCGATGGTGAAGCAGTGATGAAAGCCTATGGTCCGAATGTTGAAGAAGTGGGTGGCACATTTAGGCTAAAAAATGCTGATGCAACGCAAATCTATGCGGGTGCTTTTGGTGCAACAATACCGCTTGATGTGCCTGATACAGATGAGGCATTAACGCTAGCAACTCTTGAATCGCCCTATTTGTTGCAAGGTGTTGGCAAGATGAACAACAATAATAATGGCGCGGTGAGCCAAACTTTTGAAATACATCAATCGGAAGATGGCAAAATCACGCAAGTTAAACTTAATAACGTTAACTCTAATGGCGATATTACCTCAAGCGTCAATTATAACCAGAAACTAAATGCGACCACTCAAATATATATCAATGATGGTGCGAATCTTGTGGCGAATGATGATTCTATTGCAGGTTCATTGCGCTTCATTCATACCAATAATAAATCAAAATGGGTAGCGGTGGTGCATGATTATGCCAATGAAACATGGGGCTGGAAATATCAAACAATCGGTCTAACCAAAGATGGCAGTTTTTCAGCAGGCTTACTTACCAATGATTTACCAACAGGAGGTAGCGCAAGCTTTACGGGCAGAGCATATGGTTATTATAAAAGATATAGTACCATTGAGCCGCCTGCCAATGAAAAACGATATTTAACGCGTGCCAAAGTGACGGTTGATATTAATTTTGCTACTGGCAGTGCCTTTATTGCCACCAGTGAAACCAGAATAACTGCAATCTCTAATAGCAGTTTTTCTAACCGTGCAGGCAGAAGTTTTGAAGGCAATAAGAGTAAAGCAGAGGGTGATGAGGATTTTTATGCGAATGGAGATACCTATGTGGCGCTTAATTTTTCAGGCACTCTCACCTATAGGGCTGATGAAAAACAGTTTAGAGGAAGCCTAAACACCGATAGATATAACAATCAAACAAAGGGCGGTGCAGTAATGAAAGCCTATGGTCCCAATGTTGAAGAGGTTGGTGGCACATTTAGGATTGAAGATGTTAACCAAGGATGGAAGGCCCCTCGCAGAGAATTCACCTATACGGGCGCGTTTGGTGCGAAACGAGACGAATAAAGCGTTATTATGCCGCGCTTTCGGCAGGCTCAATCAGCGGATTATTCGTTATGCCGCGCGTTATTGTGCGTTTAATGCCGCGATACAAGGCAGCGTTTTACCCTCTAGCCATTCCAAAAACGCACCGCCCGCAGTGGAAAGATAAGTGAAATCGTCTGCATAGCCCGATTGCTTCACCGCCGCCACCGTATCGCCTCCGCCCGCAACCACCGTAACATTATTTTTTGCCCGTTCTGCCAAATAAGCGCATAAAGCGTTGCTACCACCTGCAAAAGGGGCATGTTCAAACACGCCCAAAGGCCCGTTCATAATAATGGTTTGCGCGCCATCTAGCGCGGTTTTGATGGCAGTTAAGGTATCAGGGCCTGCATCTAATATCATCTCATCATCATTAATCTTTTTGAAATCGCTGATGATGCGCGTTTTGGCATCATCTTTTATCTCGGTCGCTACCACCGCATCTTGTGGGATAATCAGCTTGGTATCATGCGTTTTTGCGGTCGCCAATATCTCGGCAACCAAGCCTGTGGCATCGTCCTCGCATAAAGATGCGCCAATCTTATGCCCCGCATGGCTGATAAACATATTCGCCATACCGCCAGTAATCACCACTATATCAGCGCGCGCTACCAGATTATTCAGCAATGTTATCTTGCTTGAAATTTTCGCCCCGCCCACAATCGCCGCCAATGGCCGCTTGGGGTTTTCTAACACTGTTTGCAACATGCTTACTTCGCGCGCCAATAACGGTCCTGCAAAAGCAGGCAACAGACGCGCTAACCCTTCGGTGGAAGCATGGGCGCGATGGGCGGTGGCAAAGGCATCATTGATATAAAGCATATTGTTGTTTTTGGTATTTTGTGTATCACCCATCGCTAATTGCTGGGCAAATTCGGGTGAGTTGTGTTCCTCGCCTGCCCAGAAGCGTAGATTTTCAACCATTACAACATCGCCTGCCTGCATCTTGCGCGCTATATCGGGCAATGTGGTAATATCAGTGATAAGCTGCATCGGCTTTTTCAGCCCTAATTGTTTGGTAAGGTAATCAGCAATCGGCGCCAGCGACATTTCAGGATTTACCACGCCTTTCGGACGCCCCCAATGGCTGAGCAGAATCAGCTTGCCATTCTGGTTGCGAATATCACGAATGCCTGCTAATGTTTCATCAATGCGCGTGCTATCGGTAATCACGCCATCTTGCATTGGCACATTAAAATCAACACGCATTAAGATGATTTTTTGATTCAGGTCAGCTTCGGTATAAAGTCGCATTTTATTCCTCTATAATCTGGTTAAATGTGATATTAATGCTTGCATCATGCAGGTTGTATCATGCAATATTTTTTGAGGCAAGGCAAGCATGATGCGTGATAAATTTGTTGACAAATGCCACATTTTACGCAACAATGCGAATGCTTTTGAAAATGGAGGGGTGGCAGAGAGGTAATGCAGCGGATTGCTAATCCGTGACCGTCTTAAAGCGGTCCCCGGGTTCAAATCCCGGTCCCTCCGCCAGTCAATGAAACTTCCAGTCAATGAAACTGCCAGTCAATGAAACTTGCTTCAATCTGTTATATTTGATTAGGTGCTTATATATGGTGGTTTAGAATTCTTATTGACATAGTTATTATGTTGCAATATCCTATGAATGCGTGAATAAATAATTAAATAGCATGGAAAAAATATGAGAGAGCCATTCATTTTAGTGATTTTATTACTATTGTTAGTTGCTTGTAGCAGTGGTAACAGCGATGGCAGTGTTAGTCATATTGATGTTAACTCTTCCAATAATGATAACACTGATAATAATACGCTTGATGATAAGGGTGATGATAATAACGCAACACTCCCTACTTTTGATACCAGTAAAAGAATTACTCTTAACTCTGTTAATACGATTACAAACTCAAAATCGCAAGATACCGATATTCCCACATATAAAGATGGTGGAAATGATGTTGCGTATGATTCACTCACCGCTATCTCTGATGCCGCTGGCACAGGTAAGATTGTTCAGAAAACAACTTTGCAAGGTTTGGCTGTGCAAGGGAATGAAACCAGTATGTACAAACGCGAGGCAACCACAACGCTATGGGGTGATACGGCAAATCTTAATATTAATCGGCAAATTCAAATATCACGCATTGACTTATCTTTTGTTACACTTAATTTTGATAATAAGGGTAATATATCAGGCGTATCGACCTATTTGGATGGCACCCCTTATACAATAACAGGCAATGCAACTGATAAAAATAATTTCAGTGTCACTAAAAAATATTTGGGTATTTACGATGTATCAATTAATGTAAAACGGGGTAAGGATTTTTTTGGTTTTGATTCCAATTATATGGCGTATAATGACTGGAAATTAGAAAAAAACCGACTTTCAGATACACTCGAAGATGAAAAATTTGCCATAAATGGCATGGTGATTGTTGGTATTGAAACCGAAGATGCTAATATTCCTACCTTAAATAAAGTCAATTTTACTGGCAAAGGTGGTGGCATTTATGGCAGTTTAGATGCACATAATGCACTGACAGAATACACAACCATATTTGACATAAAAGCTGATGTTGATTTTGCCACCCGCAGATTGGAGATAAACATTAGCGATACAAAATGCACAGATGCGTGTGAGAATATCAATGTTCCGACCTATCTTAATTTTGCTTTATCGGGGGTAAGCTTCGCCAATGAAAAAAATGACGCTGCAAGTAATAAGATGAGCCATGCGGTGAATATTGATACAAATCTAACAGGCACGCTTGATGCGCGTTTTTATGGCAGTGCCGCACAGGAATTTGGTGGCACATTTGCATTAGCTGAAGCCAGTAAACGTTATTATTATGGTGCTTTCGGTGCTTACGACCCATCATCTCGTAAGACATCATCATCTCCGCCTGTTGAAGAAGAAACGCCGCCTGTTGTAGAAGAAACGCCGCCTGTTGACGAAGAAACGCCGCCTGTTGAAGAAGAAACGCCGCCGTTTGATACCAGTAAAATAATGACTCTTAACGCAGTTGATACGGTTACAAATTCAAATCCACAAAATACCAACATTCCTACTTATAATGATGATGGGAATGATGTTGCATATGATTCACTCACCGCTATATCGGATGCCGCTGCTACAGATAATACGGTTAAGCAAGTAACATTGCAAGGTTTGGCTGTGCAAGTAAATGATAGCAGTAGCTACAAACGCGAGACAGTCGACACATTATGGAGTGATGAAGCAAATCTGAATATTAATCGGGAAATTCAAATATCACATATTGTCTCATCTTTTGTTACGCTTGATTTTGATGAACATGGTAATATATCGGGTGTATCGTCCTATTTAAATGATCTCCCTTATACAGCAACAGGTGATGGAACTGATAAAAACAGCTTCACTGCCACAAATTTTGGCGTATTGGTTAATGTGAAAAGGGGTGAGAATTTTTTTGGTTTTGATTCCGATTATATGGCTTATATTGACTGGAATTTAGGCGAACAACCACTTTCAGATAGCCTCATCGAAGATAATAAATTTGCCATAAATGGCATGATGATTGCGGGTATCGAAACCGATATTAATGACTTTCCTGCCACACAAAATGATGTTACTTTTATGGGTGCAGGCAAGGGTGTTTATGGTGTTTTAGATGTAAATAATCTGTTGGCTCGCTATCATACCAGTTTTACGGCAACCGCCACGGCTAATTTTTCCACCCGCACGGTGACGCTAACCACATCAGCAACCAATTGCATAAGTGATAATTGTAGCGGTGATTTAGATTTATCAATTCTTGATTTTACAGCATCGGGTTTAAGTTTTGTTAATGATGATAATAGCACCGCCGTTAATAATATCAGTGCCGAGATAACCGCGAATGAAAGCCTAACAGGCACGCTTGATGCGCGTTTTTATGGCAGTGCCGCACAGGAATTTGGTGGCACATTTTCTCTAGCTGAAGTAAGCAAACGTTATTATTATGGTGCTTTCGGCGTTAAAGAAATACTGCCTGAAATACCACCATCACCTCCGTTTGATACAAGTAAAATAATTACTCTTAACGAAGTTAATATGATTGCAAATTCAAATCTGCAAGATACTAACATTCCTACATATAGATATGATGGAAATGATATTGAATATAATTCACTCAATGTTATAGCGTCTGCCGCTGATACAGATAACACTGTTAAGCAAGTAACGTTGCAAGGCTTGGCAGTGCAAGAAAGTGAACATAGCATCTATAAACGCGAGACAGCCGACACGTCATGGAGTGATGAAGCAAATCTGAATGTTAATCGGCAAATTCAAATATCACGTATTACCTTATCCGCTGTTACGCTTACCTTTGATGCGGATGGCAATATTTCAGCAGTAACAGCCTATGCCCATGCGGATGAGGATGCGGAATATTCAACGGGTGATGATAATTTAACAATCAACGCTGATAGAAGTGGTAATTTTTTTGGGTTTGGAACTGACTATATGGCTTATATTAGCTGGCATTTGGCAAAACCCAAAACAGAGTTGGGTGATGGCATTGAAGATAATCTCTATCATAGAACTGGCATGATGATTGTCGGCATTGAAACCGCTAGTGATGGCTTCCCCACCACACAAAATGATGTTACTTTTATGGGTGCAGGCAAAGGTGTTTATGGCGCTTTAGATGAAAATAATATGCTGAGTCACTATCATACCAGTTTTACGGCAACCGCTACGGCTAATTTTTTCATCCGCACGGTAACGCTAACCACATCAGCAACCAATTGCATAAGTGATAATTGTAGCGGTGATTTAGATTTATCAATTCTTGATTTTACAGCATCGGGTTTAAGTTTTGCCAATGATGATAATAGCACCGCCGTTAATAATATCAGTGCCGAGATAACCGCGAATGAAAGCCTGATTGGCACGCTTGATGCGCGTTTTTATGGCAAAGCGGCACAGGAATTTGGTGGCACATTTTCCTTAATTGAAGCAAGTAAACGTTATTATTATGGCGCTTTCGGTGCTTATGATACAACGACACCGCGTGAGACGCCTCTAAGGGCAGCACTCACGGCGCCTGAATATCACCATCATCCGAGTAGAACTATTAATAGTTCTACAAAAAGGATTAAAGAAATCATCATTATTCATAATAATAAAGCTTTTACCTCTACGATTGAGGAGAAATATTTTGGCACGAGCGATTTGTTTGACGGCAATAATTATGATGAAAGCCTATCAGCCTATATATCGATCAGCAAAAGTGATGCTTTTAGCTTTACACCCAAATATATGGCGCATATTGGTTGGAATATGCAACAAATCATTTCATATGATGTCGCTAATAACATTGTGCATCCAGATGAGAGCGTCAGGCAAGAAGTGGAACGCCAGAATGGTAACATGATAGAGGGTTATCACACACCTTACAATAAGATTTTCCCTGCAAGTAGAGGCACAATTAATTTTACGGGCGAGGGCAAAGGTTTGTATATTATGAATAAACAAATTGTCGATTACCAAGATTATGATACGTCATTTGATGTTAATGCCGCTATTGATTTTAGCAAACGCGAGATGAATTTGAAGGTGAGCAATACGGTAGCTTGCAGGAAAAATGCTGGGAATGTGAATTGTACCACTGATGCTTCTGGTCTTAATTTTATCAAAAAATTAAGTTATGGCGCATATGATAATTATGCAAGCGGTTCGATATCGCTGTCGGGGATGTCAGGCACAGTTAATGCCAATTTTTTTGGACCTAAATCAGAAGAATTGGGTGGCACATTCTACACGAATGGCACAAATAATGGTGATAGTTATGAATATTCTGCTTATTTCGGTGCTAGAAGAGATTGGATATATAAACATCCTGATGGTAGCGTTAGCGAACAATATGATTATGCACCATTATTTACCAACGAAGATGAACCACAGGCTGGTGATGTTGTCTTGGTAAGCACGTCATTTAACAACGCTTCTAGTGAAGCAAACAGAACAAATAACCATATAACCGTTACATCGGAAGATGCTTTGATGGTGGAAAGAAAAAAATCCACGGGCGGTATCTCTTTGAACCATCAAGCTCTCCCTGCTATCAGGATTGCATTTGACGATGAGGGCAGAATTACTGCTGCGGGTGTTTATTTTGATAATAGTAACACAAAAAAATATCGTTCCAAGCGAGGAAGTTCGTTTCAGTCGACCAGCAAAATGCTAGAAACGACTGTCATTGCTGGGTATGGTACTATTTACACGAATAAAAAAATACGGGTATCTAGAAGTGCAACCTATAGTGATTTTGGTGATAACCACACAAACATTGATGCAGAATATATGGCAGTTGTTGAATGGACAGTGCGTAAGGGGTCTAATTCTGTTGGGGGCATTGGATTGGCTGGTTTTGAAACAGATATCAATGATGCTTCGCTTCCAAACGCGGGCATCATTCAGTTTAATGGTGTAAGCAATGGTTACTATGAAAGTAATGCACAGGGTTTGTTTAAAACTCAATCACTGATACGCGCAAATGTTGATTTGAGCACCAAAAATGTGACTATTAGCTCTACTGCAACGCAATGTGAAGATTATGCTCAATGCGCTCTTTCAGGGGTAAATGCCAATGGGCTTAATTTTGATGCCACGCTTAATTATCAAGGTTCTAATGATATGATTGCTAATGTACAATCCCAATTTAACACTGTATCAGGAACGATTCAGGCGCGTTTTTATGGGCCTAATGCAGAGGAATTGGGTGGTGTGTTTGGTATGAAAAATGCTAATGGCAGTAAAACCTATTATGGTCATTTTTTAACAAAAAGGTAAGAATGATAGTCTCATCGCGTTAGCGATATAATCTTATAGATTTTATATTTCTCAAAATTTTCGGCATTGCGTGATGCGCCATACTTAAAGCGAAGTTTTTCAAGTTTCTTGCGGAATAGCATCTTAAAAATCGTGCCATAGAAAAAGCGCGATTTTGCCGATAAGAATTCATCTAATATTTGTAATGATGGCACAATGCGCGTCCCTAAAATATCATGCACCAGCTGTAAATTCGGGCTAACATATTGCGTAATATCTTGCTCATCAATGATACGGAAACCATGCTGCTGAGCCGCTTGATAAAATTTAGCCATAGAATGCCCGCCACCCAATGCCGAACGCCCTGCAATATCATCGCGCGTAAAGAAATCTAACAATAAAATTTTGCCATTCTCATTTAGCATTTTTTGCAACAGGGTGAAGCTTTTATCCATATCCACATATTGGAAACTTTCGCTAAAAAACACCAAATCATAGCGTTTATCTGTATCGGGGAAATCCTCAAATATGCAATGATAAATCGGGCGTTCGCTTTTTAATTGGCATTGTTCTAGCATCCATTGCGATGGCACTAGCCCATCAGGCGCATAGCCCCTATCCACGAGTTTTTTAATATTTTCACCCACACCGCAACCCACATCTAAAATGCTTGCGTTTTTATTGTTATTGGTGAGCGCATCAATATGACCGAATAAAATATCAGAATAACGTGCCTGTGCGTGATACAGATTTTGGATATTCACCTCCAGCCCCTGATCCCAATAGCCATAATGTAAATCATCTAGTTTTAATAGTTTTTGTGCCAGCAATAAACCCATTTCTTGAGAGTGCATGATATACCTTTTCAACATTTTTTTATAGAGTAACGATTAACATCTTTAAAGGATTTTGATAAAAGAGGCAAGCTGTTTTCCTATTTGTTTTCTTGCAAAATTAATGCTAATCTCAATCTATCGCTCAATATGGTCTGGTCGATGCGGGTAGCCCATATTTGTGCGGATAGTATCACGCTTGCAAATAAAGGGAGAGAGCAATGCCAAAAGATTTAAGCAAATTTGCCAAAGATAATTCAATCAAATATTTCATGATTTCCTACACTGATTTATTCGGTGCTCAGCGCACAAAATTAGTGCCATCGCAAGCCATTCAAGATATGCAAACAGATGGTGCGGGGTTTGCGGGTTTCGCCTCGTGGCTAGATTTAACCCCCGCGCACCCCGATATGCTGGCAGTGCCCGATAGCGATACGGTGGTGCAACTGCCATGGCGGCGCGAGGTGGCATGGGTTGCCGCCGATTGCGTGATGGATGGCAAGAAGCTAGAACAAGCCCCGCGCAATCTGCTAAAGCGCATGATTTTTGAGGCGAAACAGCAGGGCTTTACCGTAAAAACGGGCATAGAAGCCGAATATTTTCTGGTGAATATGGCGGGCGATGCAATTTCAGATGCTTACGATACCGCCACCAAACCTTGCTATGACCAGCAGGCGGTGATGCGCCGTTATGATGTGATTGCCGAAATTTGCGATTACATGATTGAGATGGGCTGGGCACCCTATCAGAATGACCATGAAGATGCCAATGGGCAGTTTGAGATGAATTGGGCGTTTGATGATGTTTTGGTAACGGCTGATAGGCATTCATTTTTCAAATTCATGGTGAAATCGGTTGCTGAAAAACATGGCTTGCGCGCTACCTTTATGCCGAAGCCGTTTATCAATTTAACGGGCAATGGGTGTCATGCTCATATCTCGGCATGGGATGATGCGGGCAAGAATCTATTTGCTGATGATGCAGGCGAGCAAGGTCTATCATCAATGGGCAGGCATTTTTTAGGCGGTATCATCAATCACGCCAAAGGCATGGTGGCACTCACTAACCCCACAGTTAATTCCTATAAGCGAATCAATGCGCCCGCAACACTTTCGGGGGCAAGCTGGGCGCCCAATACCATTACATGGGCGGGCAATAATCGCACCCATATGGTGCGCGTGCCAGATGGTGGCAGGTTTGAATTGCGGCTGGCTGATGGCGCAACAAATCCGTATTTGTTGCAGGCGGTGATTCTGGCGGCAGGGCTTGAGGGCATTAAACACAGCACTGACCCCGGCAAATGCTACGATAACGATATGTATGCCGAACCAGAAAAGGCGAAAGACGCGCCACGCTTGCCACTGAATCTGCTAGATGCCTTGCGTGAATTCGATGCAGATGCAACGCTAAAGGCAAGATTAGGTGATGAATTCTCGCAAGCATTCCTGAAGTTGAAACATGTGGAATGGAACGCATATGTCTCGCATCTCTCAAGCTGGGAACGCGCGAACACGTTGGATGTGTAAGCGACACGCACCACCGCTAATATTGAGTAACAGCGGAGTCGCAACTCACTCCGCCGCCATTTTTGAGTAACAGCGGGGGGTATGGGGGGCATTCGCAAGGGCGTGGGCTCCGTCCTCACGCCCGAGAAGCGAATTCGCGCCCCCCATAATTAATGGGAATCACCGCACCCCCCTTGATACATAAAACCCAAACCGCAAAGCCCCCCATATAATAATGCTAAAAAAATACCCCCATTCATCATAAATGACAAATGGGGGTTCGGGCTGTACTTATAGTCAGTTTTCTTAACCATCATAAGCGTTTCATCAATGCGAATCTTTTCAAGGCATCAACAAAAAAGCTACTAGAAAGCCTCTAGTAGCTGGGAATTAGTAACCGTCGATTATACAAAAAACGGCGCGATGCTTTTTGGCATCGAAACGCTTGGACATATAGCACCGCATCCCAGCCAAAGCTAAGATAGGTGCATCATTGACGCAAATTGCAATGTAACGAAAAACGCGTCAATTACGGTTGATGCAACCGTGTATAATCTAAAGAGGTTACTAAGCCCCACGCTCGAAAACTTTTCAAACGATGGATTTATTATATAGGATGGTGAAAGAGAAAGCAAGAAATTTTTGAGTATCCCACTTCGTCATTCCGTGTCAATGGGAAACCTCCGCGTTTTTAGTATTTTTGAGAGCGGGGGGATTATCAGACAAACCGATGCTAGTATTAAGCACATTACAACCTCCGCAATTTCCGTATTAAGTAAAGCGGGGGGATTATCAAGGGGGGTTGCAACAAGGGAAGCGGGCTTGCCCTCGCGACCGAGAAGTTGCATCGCACCCCCCTTGATACTATGAAAGCTATTAAGACAACCGCGATATTGATGCGTGGGTTATTAAAGCCCGCACGATATTAATAATGTGAAGCACGCACCATCCCCCCCCTCGTCGTTCCCGCCCGATGTCCCGAAGGGCATCGTAAAAGAGCGGGAATCCATATGGATACCCGTAGGGTGTCATTCAAAAATGGGCTTGGGGAATTGGAATGCAAACTTCGTTTGCCATTACTGGATTCCGTGTCTTAAACAATGGCTTGCGCCATTGGCACGGAATGACGAGGGGGGTTAGGAAACGCAGAATTATTTATTATTTTTTAATGGGAAATATCCACTTGCCATCTTTTTGATAAGGTTCTTTGGCAAATTGCATAAGACCTTGATAATCGTAATTATAGAAATATAAAATATCTTTTGGTAAAAAAATTGTTTAATTGGAAGTCTTTTTACCTTCTCCCTTTTTTTTTCATTGGCAGTCTACTCACTATTTCTTTCTATTTTTTCTAAAGCCTCAAAATATCGGTTGGTTTCTATTGTTATAGTGCGCGTGCAAGCAATAAAAAGTGTTACAGTTAAACCAAATGAATATATAATAAAAAAGGTTAAAATTTTATGGTTGATGAAAATTGATGCAAGATTTAATACTGCTGATATAAGAGCAAAGATTATGGTACACATCATCATATTATAAAAATTCTTTAACGAACCATAATAGCTTACCGTACTATCTGAATCTTTCTTTCTGAATTGTGCAACTTTTTTATGCCTATTAGCTTTATACATCTCTCTCATTTTATCAATATAGATAAACTTAAAAGTGTAGAGTATGCTTGCGACCATAAAAAGGCTAGAAAAAACAGCTAATTTAATAGTAATTATATTATCTTCAATAGGTTCTAAATTAATAGGGCATAAAATATAGATTAAATAAGGAACAAGCCCAAATACAAATATTATTATATAATCTCTATAAAATTCTAGGTTTTTATGGAATAATTTATTCTTATTATTTTTACTCATTACTTGAATCTAGCAATTTTTTTATATCTTTTACCAAAAAAACCTCTTCTATTTTTGAGGCTTGTGCTATGTCATCAATAACGTCATCAAGCTTGTATGATTTTAATATTGAGTAATTATTATCTAATCTATGAGAGCGGATTTGTTGTTCTCCTTTTTTTATTGCTTGAAGTGATAATTTTTTAAAACTTTGTTTTGCCACATAAGATACAATGTTATTTTTTAGACTAATTAATTGATTCCTTCTCGCTTCTGATGTAAAGCTAAAACTTTCCATTGTTTGTTTAATACCACTTCCAAAAGCTTCTTCTTTTACGCCTCCGTCAAAAGATATATTAAGTGATTGTATATCCGTTAAAGTATCTAAAAGATTTTGAATATTTGACTCATCAATCTTTTTCAATATCAAAAATTTTTTTATGCCTTGCTTAATAATTTTCTTTTCCGCTTTTTTCAAAGTCGTAGCTTCTAGCAACTTGTTCATAATCTTTTTATATTCTGCTTTGATAATCAAATAAACAAATTGATTAAATGATAACGAACCACGATATTCTGAATAAAAGCCCATATTTTCTTTTAGATTAAAGGTGAAAAAGTTAACGCTTGCAAAATATTCACCATCACGGAGACGTATAGCACGCAGTTTTTCTTCTTGCATAATCGCTATTGTTTTATCATCCGTCTTTTTGTATACACAACCTATAATATAGTCTTCTTCATTTTCAATAAATTGAATATTAATTTCAAAATTTGTGTCCTGATATGAGTGTTTACTTTTCCACCCATCAAAATTTTTTATAAAAACTGAAAAAGGATTATATCGCTCTGCATTGCTTTCAGTATATACATCGAATTCGGTTATCTTGATTATCGTCATATTTATGCACCTCCAAATAAATTGAAGCTATAATATAATTCTGATTTTTGCAAATAAAATATCACTGTTTGTATTAGAATGTTTATATTTCTATTATAAATACCATCAAGCAACCCTTAACCCTATCCCTGCCTACGCAGGAATAACGAAAAGGTAAAGCGCGGTGCGTGCTTTAACAACCCACGCATCAATATCGCGGTTGTCTCTATGCCTTTATATATTTAAGGGGGCGCGAGGGACCCCAAATTTTTGCAAAGCAAAAATGTTGGGAACCCGAAGTGGCTTCTCGATGCGCGCTTGTCAAACTTATGTCCGTTGGACAGTTTGACAAGAAGACGCATCTTGCCACCGCCCCCATGCCCCCCGCTCTTAAAAATACTAAAACCGCGGAGGTTTAAGATGTGCTTAACGCAATAGCGGTGGTGCGTGTCTCTATACATTATTAATATGGGGGGTGCGACATTTTATAGGCGGTGAGGACAAGCCCACCGCCAAAAATGACCCCCCATGCCCCCCGCTAGTGCCTAACATTCATGGCGGTGAGGTTTGCCCGTGTCCATATAAATATCTGTAGGGCTTCACCCCCCGCCGTCACCCCGTTGAAAAACGGGGTCTAGGGTATTACGCACGGAGAATCGAACAAACGCGATGATTGCATTTTCCGAATGCAAACTTCGTTTGCCATTTCTGGATTCCGTGTCTTAGTCAATGCCTATCGGCATTGGCACGGAATGACGAGAGGGCGCAGGAATGACGAAAAGGTGAGCGCGATGCGTGCTTTAACAACCCACGCATCAATATCGCGCATGTCTCATCACATTATTATTTAAGGGGGGCGCGATGTGGCTTCTCGATGCGCGCTTGTCAAACTTTTGTCCGTAGGACAGTTTGCCAAGCAGACGCCTCTTGCCACTTGCCCCCCTTAACAACCCCCCCGCCATACTCAATACTAGCAATGGAGCAACCCGCACCCCCTCGCCATACTCAACACGGAGGCGGTGCGTGCCTCATCACATTATAATGCGGGGGCTTTGCGACTTGGCTTCTCGGGCGTGAGGCAAAAGCCCACGCCCTTGCCAAGATGCCCCCGCACCCCCACCGCTATACTCAATAATTAGTGTTTTGCGTGTCTTTACAAAAATAATCCACATTAAATAAAAAAAACTATCTTTTTCACTTGCATTCTATTTTTTGTTAGGCTATATTGCAATCTCACTTGACAATGCGTTGTCCAAGTGAATTTTAGTGTTTGTTTTCCTACAAAGTCG
Organism: Alphaproteobacteria bacterium; assembly: GCA_022599575.1. Taxonomy (GTDB): domain Bacteria; phylum Pseudomonadota; class Alphaproteobacteria; order JABAAW01; family JAHZMA01; genus JAHZMA01. The sequence continues at coordinate 45,921 of JAHZMA010000099.1, forward strand.
ATACTGGTAAATCAAGAAAAGGCAGTCATGCCATTGAATGATGCGCTTCAGTGATATTCGGTTTTACGAAAACCTTAATAATACTAAAATGTTTGTTTGACAAAGTGAATAATTGGGAAAAGGACAGGGGGTCTGGTGAGCTGTTGCAAAATCGCTCTTAAACAGACCTTTGCATGTCCTTTGTGATGTGCGTAAAAGGTATCTGTTATACAGGTACATTTTATGGCCTTGCGGCTATTTTTCATAGTCGCAAAATATATGTCAGTTAATAAATGTGCCAGTGTTAAATTGAGAGTTTGATCCTGGCTCAGGACGAACGCTGGCGGCAGGCCTCATACATGCAAGTCGAGCGTGAAGCACCTTTCGGGGTGTGGAAAGCGGCGCACGGGTGAGTAACACGTGGGAATTTACCTTGAAGTGGGGGATAACCATTGGAAACGATGGCTAATACCGCATACGCCCTAAGGGGGAAAGATTTATCGCTTCAAGATGAGCCCGCGCTGGATTAGGTAGTTGGTAAGGTAATGGCTTACCAAGCCTACGATCTATAGCTGGTCTGAGAGGATGACCAGCCACACTGGGACTGAGACACGGCCCAGACTCCTACGGGAGGCAGCAGTAGGGAATATTGCACAATGGGGGAAACCCTGATGCAGCCATGCCGCGTGAGTGAAGAAGGCCTTCGGGTTGTAAAGCTCTTTCAACTGTGAAGATGATGACGGTAACAGTAGAAGAAGCTCCGGCTAACTTCGTGCCAGCAGCCGCGGTAATACGAAGGGGGCTAGCGTTGTTCGGATTTACTGGGCGTAAAGCGCACGCAGGCGGTTCTGTAAGTCAGGGGTGAAATCCCGGGGCTCAACCCCGGAACTGCCTTTGATACTGCAGAACTAGAATATAGGAGAGGATAGTGGAACTCCCAGTGTAGAGGTGAAATTCGTAGATATTGGGAAGAACACCAGTGGCGAAGGCGACTATCTGGAATATTATTGACGCTCATGTGCGAAAGCGTGGGGAGCAAACAGGATTAGATACCCTGGTAGTCCACGCCGTAAACGATGTGTGCTAGTTGTCGGCTAACGCCGGTGACTGAGCTAACGCGTTAAGCACACCGCCTGGGGAGTACGGTCGCAAGATTAAAACTCAAAGGAATTGACGGGGGCCCGCACAAGTGGTGGAGTATGTGGTTTAATTCGAAGCAACGCGCAGAACCTTACCGGCTCTTGAATCCCATGTTTGAGTAACAGAGATGTTATTCTTCAGTTAGGCTGGCATGGTGACAGGTGCTGCATGGCTGTCGTCAGCTCGTGTCGTGAGATGTTGGGTTAAGTCCCGCAACGAGCGCAACCCTCACCCTTAGTTGCCATCGGGTCATGCCGGGAACTCTAGGGGAACTGTCAGCGATAAGCTGGAGGAAGGCGAGGATGACGTCAAGTCCTCATGGCCCTTACGGGCCGGGCTACACACGTACTACAATGGCGGTGACAATAGGATGCTACCTCGCGAGAGGACGCTAACCCTGAAAAAACCGTCTCAGTTCAGATTGCACTCTGCAACTCGGGTGCATGAAGTCGGAATCACTAGTAATCGTAGATCAGCATGCTACGGTGAATACGTTCTCGGGCCTTGTACACACCGCCCGTCACACCATGGGAGTTGGTTTTACCCGAAGCCGGTGCGCTAACATTTGAGGCAGCCGTCCACGGTAGGATCGATGACTGGGGTGAAGTCGTAACAAGGTAGCCGTAGGAGAACCTGCGGCTGGATCACCTCCTTTCTAAGGAA
>JAHZMA010000100.1 GCA_022599575.1 Alphaproteobacteria bacterium
ATATCTTACTTTCAATGCGACTCTGGAGCATTGAAAGTTTTAGATATACTGGGTTGCCAATTCTGACTCTTATTAACATCGCATTGGCAATCCGCATCGACTAAAGCTTTGAAAATATATTTTCAAAGCAAGTCTCGCTCGATTGCCCCCATTAATAAACCTTATTTCTTCGCCCCAAAATAACCAACATAGCTTGCATCATCATTGCTCATGCTGAATGTGCCACCTAATTCTATGGCGGCATTATCGCCCGTGCCGTAAAAACGTGCATCGGCTGTGCCTGTTAATTCTGCGTAACTATCACCGCCTGTGGTGGCAATATTGCCAGTGATGGCATTGTCGCCTGCTGTATAATTTAATGTTCCCATCCAATCAAGGTCAGGTGTTTGATAATGTGCTTGCGCGCAATCATCAGCTTTCATCGAAATGCAGGTGTTCGTGCTTTCTAAAGTCACCTCTGGAGTGCTAAAATTAACTTCTGCTGTAACATCAAAATAAAAATAATCATAAATAGTAGTGGAATAATATTGTGCAAATCCTCTGCCTTTGAATGTCGCAGTCTCACTGGTAGGAATATCACCACCATCTGTTTCAAAGCCAGCAACGGCAACCCCTTTTGTAGAATAATCACTCTCATTCACGTGCCAAAAAACCAATGCCATATAGTGTGTGGTAAAATCTAAACTAGGCATATGACTATACAACCCAAAAGAAGCAGGAATATCATCACTGCCTGCATCTGGTGACTTATCAGTGATATGATTACTATAAACCTCATCAGCATCGGTTGCGCTATATTTTTTATCAGCAAAATAGAAACTTACACCGTCATCAGTAAAATCACCATTGGCATCATAGCTGAACTCAACCACCGCGCCCGTGATTTCATTACTGGTGATGGCTTTATCAGTGTAATTTCTTGTTATCTGCACAGCATTATCTATTTTTAAGGCATTATTGATTTTGCCATTGCGGTTAGCATCATTAAAGCCCGTTAGGCTATTGCTGTTAAACTCTGTTGGCGTGGTAATTGTGGTGGCAAGCGGCGTTGCGCTAGAGATGGTGTAAGGCTTTGTTGCGCCAAAATAACCAACATAGCGTGCATCATCATTTTGCATGATAAATGTGCCGCCTAATTCTGTGGCGACATTATCACCCCTGCCGTAAAAACGTGCATCGGCTGTGCCTGTTAATTGTGCGTAACTATCACCGCCTGTGGTGGCAATATTGCCAGTGATGGCATTCTCGCCTGCGGTATAATTTAACGTTCCCGTCCAATCAAGGTCAGCTGCTTGATAGCTTGCTTGCGCGCAATTAGAAACACTGCCAGAACGGCATGTGTTTGTTGCTGTTAAAACTACATTCTTTTGGCTAACATCAACATTGGCAGTCACATCAAAATTTAAATAATAAGCAATAGCAACAGAATAATATTGTCCTTGCCCCTTACCTGTGAATGTGAAATCCGCATCGGCAGGAATAGAACTGCCATCTGTTTCAAAGCCAGTCATGGCGTAGCCGATAGTTTGATAATCATTCTCGGTCACGCGCCAAAAAACCAATGCCAGATAGTTTGGCGTAAAATCGAAACTACCATTATTGCTATATAATGCGAAATGTTGAGGTGTATCTGCATCGCCACTATCGGGTGAATCATCATATATATAATTTAGATCGCTTTCAGTATTGGTTGCGCTATATTTTTTATCAGCAAAATATAAAGTTACACCGTCACCAGTAAAATCACCATCAGCATCATAGTCAAACTCAACCACCGCACCCGTGATTTCATGACTGGTGATGGTTCTATTATAAGTGTTTCTTGTTACCTGCACAGAATTATCTATTTTTAAGGCATTATTTGTGCTGTTGCGGGCAGTATCATTAAAGCCCGTTAGGCTATTGCTGTTAAACTCTGTTGGCGTGGTAATTGTGGTGGCAAGCGGCGTTGCGCTAGAGATGGTATAGGGTTGCGTTACACCAAACCAGCCCACATAGCGTGCATCATCATTGCTCATGCTAAATGTGCCGCCTAATTCTGTGGCGGCATTATCGCCCATGCCGTAAAAACGTGCATCAGCTGTGCCTGATAATTTTGCATAACTATCACCGCCTATGGTGGCAATATTACCAGTGATGGCATTGTCGCCTGCGGTATAATTTAATGTTCCCGTCCAATCAAGGTCAGATGCTTGATAGCTTACATCTGCACAAACGTAATCTTTCCACGAACGGCATGTATTCGTGGCTGTTACAACTACGCTCTGTTCGCTAACATCAACATTGGCACTCACATCAAAATGAAAATAATAAGCAATAGCAACAGAATAATATCGCCCACCACCTTTACCTGTAAATGTGAAATCCGCATTGGTAGGAATAGAACTGCCATCTGTTTCAAAGCCAGTGATGGCATAGCCGATAGTTTCATAATCATCTTCAGTCACGCGCCAAAAAATGCCTGCCATATAGTTTGGTATAAAGCCGAAATCACTGCCATATCTATATAAACTAAAATGATCAGGAATATCAGCTGTACCACTATCGGGTGAATCATCATAAACGGCTAACCGAGAGGCAGTGCCATCAGTAACGCTATATTTTTTATCAGCAAAATAGAAATTTAAGCCATTAGCGTCAAAATCACCATCAGCATCATAGTCAAACTCAACCACCGCACCCGTGATTTTGTTGGCGGTGATACTTTGATTATCATAATTATGTGTTATCTGCACGGCATTATCTACTTTTAAGGCATTATTGGTTGTGCCATTGCGGGCAACATCATTAAAGCTGGTTAAATTATTGCTATTAAATGCTGTTGGTATGTCGCTATTATTACCACTACTACTGCTACCACTACAAGCTGTTAGCGCAACTGAAAACGTTAATAATGCCATTGTTGAAAATAGAAATTGTCTCATCATTTATCTCCCAATTTATGAATCTTACTCTTTTTTATACACCCCAATAGCATATTTTTTAGCAAAAAAAAAACAATAAATAAATTATCCCCAGCAATCACTCTTTCAAAAATCGCTGATAGGCTTGCTGATATTCTGCTAGTATTTGCGGATTTGCCAATGCACTCATATTATTAGGTGCGCCATTATTGATAATATCGCGCACTGCAGCTTCAGTGATTTTGCCCGAACGCGTGCGCGGAATATCGCTGACCGCAATGATTTTTGCTGGCACATGGCGCGGCGTGCAGCGGGTTTTGATGGCTGCCTTAATGACTGCCCGCAAATCATCGTCTAGCTGTGCATCTGGTTTCAGCACCACAAATAAAATCACGCGCACATCATTATCAAAATTCTGCCCTACCGCCAATGCTTCACTGATTTCGGGCAATGTTTCAACCACCCGATAAATCTCAGCCGTGCCAATCCGCACACCACCGGGGTTTAACACCGTATCAGATCGCCCATAAATGATATAGCCATCTTGCTTGGTGCGGGCGATGAAATCTCCATGATGCCATTTACCCGCAAAAGTTGTAAAATATGTCTTATGATATTTCTGTCCATCATCATCAGCAAAAAAACCAATCGGCATGTTGGGGAAGATATTGGCACATACCAGCTCGCCCTTTTCCTCACTGTTGCACTCTTCGCCCGCTTCGTTCAACACTTGAATTTGCGCGCCCAATGCCGCGCCGCTAATCTGCCCTGCATAGACTGGTTTGGTCGGCACACCCAACACGAAACAGCCTAAAATATCAGTGCCACCCGATATTGAGGCAACGTAAATATCAGGCTTAATCGCTTGATAAATATAATGAAACGCTTCTGGCGTTAGCACCGAACCTGTGGTGAGAATAAAATCCAACGCGGATAAATCATGGCTTTCGCGCATATCCACCTTTCTATCGGCAAGCACATCAATATATTTTGCCGAAACGCCCATCACGCGAGCCCGATATTTTGCCACAAAATCAAGCAGGCTTTTATCTTCTGGATAGAATGGCGATTCATCATACAGCATAATGGTTGCGCCACTGGCAAGCCCGCCTACCAACCAATTCCACATCATCCAACCACAAGTTGTATAAAAAAACAGCTTGTCGCCTGCCCTAATATCGCAATGCAAGCGGTGTTCTTTGATAAGATTCAGCAATGTGCCACCCACCCCATGCATGATACATTTTGGCGCACCTGTGGTGCCAGAAGAATACATAATAAATAATGGCGCGTTAAATTTTTGACGGGTGAATTGCAATTTTTGCGGGCTATAATCAGCCACAAAATCCTGATGATTTATCATATTCGCATTGCTAATTTCGCCCGATATTTCACCTGCATCTGCCAACCCTAAATCCGCCAATAGTGGCTCAATAATAATCTGCGTGATTGATGGAATCTGTGCGCTAAATTCAGCGATTTTCGCGCGACTATCGTGGCTTTTGCCATTATAAAAATAGCCATCACTGCCAAATAAAATTTTCGGTTTGGTTTGCCCAAACCTATCCATCACCCCCTCATGCCCAAAATCTGGCGAGCATGATGTCCACACTCCGCCCAAAGATGTAACCGCAAGCATGGCAATCACCGCAAAAGGCGCGTTCGGCACAAAGCCCGCCGCCACATCGCCCGCACCAAAGCCCGATGCGCGTAAAGCCTGTTGCAAGCGTGATACTTTATCGGTTAATTCCTGCCAGCTAATGATTTGTTCAATCATGTTAGATTTAAAAATAATCGCGGGCTTATCGGCATCAGCCTCGCTGAAATTCAATAGATTTTCGGCAAAATTCAAACGCAGATCGTTAAAGAAATGCCCGCCCCTACCATGACTATCAATGATATTATCGGCAAGATTTTCAGGGAAATCTGCTATTATATCGGCATAAAGTAAAAATTCGTGCCAGAATTTTGCAGATTCCTGCACCGAAAAATCATGCAAATCCTGATAATCCTGATAGGCAAAATCATGTTTTTCAGCCAGCTTCATCCCAAATTGATGCAGTTGGGTTTGTTCAGGATTTTTCGGCGTGAATAGTAACTGGTTCATCTCGTTTGGCTCATCTCATTTGGCTCATCTTATCGCTTGCCACTTAAACCATCTCAACCATCAGCGCAATGCCCATACCGCCACCCACACATAGCGCGGCAATACCGCGTTGCAGCTTCTCGCGCTTCAAATGATGCAATAATGTTACCAGCACCCGTGCGCCTGATGCCCCTAACGGATGCCCTAATGCAATCGCGCCACCGCATGGATTCAGCTTTTCGGGCGGGATAATAATATTATGCGCCGCCAAGCCTTTCAGCACCGCTAGCACCTGCACCGCAAAGGCTTCGTTGATTTCAAATGCGTCAATCTCACTTGCGCTGATATTGGTTTTTGCAAGTAATTGCTGAATCGCGCTGACTGGCCCTATGCCCATATATTCGGGCGCAACCCCGCTGGTTGCCCAGCCCGTGATACGCGCAATCGGTGCGCTTGCATCGGTATTTTGCGCTTGTGCCTCGTTACCCACAATCACGATAGCCGCACCATCATTGATACCGCTGGCATTGCCTGCTGTTACAGTGCCGTCTTTTTTGAAGACTGGTTTTAGATTTGCCAATGCTGATAATTCGGTGAGGCGCGGATGCTCATCTGTAGCAAAGCTGATTATTTTCCCGCGTTTTTGATAAATATAAGGCACGATTTCATCAGCAAACAATTCTGCTTTAATGGCTTTATCGGTTTTAAATTGCGATTGATAGGCGAACGAATCTTGCGCCTCACGGCTAATGTCGTATTTTTCTGCTAAATTTTCAGCCGTAACGCCCATACCGCAATCGGCAAGCGCGCAATTCAAGCCATCATGTTGCACAGCATCAACCAGAGTGGCATCGCCTAATTTATGCCCAAACCGCATCTGCACCATGTGCGGCGCATTGCTCATACTCTCTAATCCGCCTGCCATTAAGGCGTGATTTTCTGGCACCGCTTCATGTGCCATCATCTCATTTGCCATCATATCATTTGCTAAGGCGACCGAACGCAAACCAGACGCGCAAACTTGATTGATTGTAAAGGCAGTCGCGCTATGGGGAATGCCTGCCTTATGGGCGGTCTGCCGTGCCAGATTCATGCCCTGCCCGTGCGGTAACACATTGCCCAAAATCGTCTCTGAAATATGTTCAGGCGCAATATTGGCGGATTTCAACGCCGCCACCGCCACCTGTGCCGCCAGATCGGCAATGGATTGCTTGCTTAATCCGCCTAAAAACGTGCCGATGGCACTCCGCTTCGCCCCAATGATATATGCCATGTTCTTAATCTCCTTATTGATATAGAATTAGCATTTTAGGTGGTAGGCTGTAAAGTGATTTTACAACATGCACGATGCTGGTATTGGGTATGGCGGTCGAGGCGAGACTTTACACCATCGCTAATGTTAAGTATGGCGCGACACGCTCCGCCCTCGTGTTGAAATACAGCGGTGGGGGTGAGGCTTTACACCATCGCTAATGTTAAACACAAGCGGGGGGATTATCAAGGGGGTACGCGCAAGGGAAGCGGGCTTGCCCTCGCGACCGAGAAGCGCGTTCGCACCCCCCCTTGATATTATAGAAGCCAAGTCGCAAAGCCCCCCGCATAATAATGTATCGCAACACACTCTGCTTTATGTATTGAATAACTGCAAAGAAATACCCACCCACCCATCTCCCCTGCCTATTAATAATTTGCTTTGATAGGGGGGCTAGGGTGCAAAGCACAGAGTCAGTTGCAAATCACCGTAAGTATACTTACAACAAGCGCAATAATAAGCGCAAATAGCGTATATTATTCAAAGAAATTACTGATATATTTTATAAGCATCCTTATGTTCATCTCTATAGTCATGAAGATATTCATAGCCAAATTCTATACGGTGTATTTCTGCTATCTCATCCAATAATTTTTCTGTTGCGAGCAATCTCTTTTCTGTTTCGTCCAATAATTTTGCTTTTTCCCTAATTTGATTTTTCAAACTCTCTGATGTGAGTTGCGTTAATTCAATGCAATCAGCGGTTTGATGCTGATGATTTTCGCTACATTTTGTTAGCGCATTGTTTAAATTCAGCAATCTACTCTGATTCGAATTATTGAACAAAAATAAGGTAATTATGGTAAAAAAACAGATAGAAAGTAATAATAAAATATTAAAACTTGCGTTTGTTCTTATTTTTTTATAAAATTTGTTGTTAAAAACATGTAATTTCATGGTATCATATCCTTATGTTACATAAAATTAGCATTTTATATGTGGGGCTGTAAAGTGATTTTACAACATGCACGATGCTGGTATTGGGTATGGCGGTCGAGGCGAGGCTTTACACCATCGCTAATGTTAAGTATGGCGCGACACGCCCTGCCCTCGTGTTGAAATACAGCGGGGGCAATCGAAGCGCATCTTACTTTCAATGCGATTGAAGCATTGAAAGTTTTAGATGCACTGGATTGCCTATTCTGAATCGTTGTTGAGTAACCGAGACTCACCCCACTGCTAATATTGAGTAGGGCGGGGGGATTATCAAGGGGGGTCGCAACAAGGTGGGCAATCCCACGGATATGACCACCGAGAAGTTGCGCCGCACCCCCCTTGATATTATAGAAGCCAAGTCGCAAAGCCCCCCATATATAATGTCTTGTAACACACTCCGCACTTTGTGCCACACACGCCCCATACTCCCCTCTCTCCACAAAATACCCCTTGCTTTTTTATTCTGCACCCTATATAATAACCCTGTCGTTTGAAAAGTTTCGAGCGTGGGGTTTAGTAACCTCTTGTATAATACGGTTGCATCAACCGTAATTGACGCATTCACCTAACATTTTTGCGTCAAATGATGCGTTACTCTCGGTTTTGGCTGGGAAGTGACGCTATATGTCCAGGTGTTGTTTACGCTAAAAAGCGTCACACCGTTTTTATTATACGACGGTTACTAATTCCCAGCTACTAGGCGCTTCTTAGTAGCTTTTTTGTTGATGCCTTAAAATGCGCGCATTGATGAAAACGCTTATCATGGTTAGTAACCGTTCATAGCCTAATGAAAAACGGCGTGATGCACCTCCCCCCATTTATTGAATAGATGGGGGATTTTTTTAATAGAAACTATTAAAAAAATTAAGGACTTTCGTTATATGATAAATAACTTGTTTTATTATCGTGTTTTGTGCATAATATTATATATGAATGACAAGATACCATCCGAAAGAACATTAGAAATATTGCATAAGGAAATTGATTTAATCCAAAATGTAATTGATAGAATGGCTTCTAACTCCTTTAAAATAAAAAGTATAGCTATTAGTGTAACGGGTTTTTCTATTTTAGGTATTACAAGATTTTCTGATTTTGTATTATCACAAACATTTATAGGTGTTTTTATAATTATTATAGCTTTGCTTTGCGCGATAGTTGATTGCAAATATCTTAAATTCGAAAGAATTTATAGAATATGGTATAAGTTTATCATTGATAACTTGCAGAGTGAATCATCAAACAAACATTTATATGAATTAAACCCAGCAGTAATTAGAAAGATATTGGAAGCAAATAACATTAATGTTACTGATAAAATAAAAGGCATATGGCATAGTTTTGCTATTCTGCCATTATACTCAATCATAGCTGTTATTGGTATTTATTTACTTGCACCACGAATATATTTTTATAGTCTAAATGTTTTATGCTTCTAATGCAGCTTTTTCTATCCAAGAAGCTATTTCTTTTTTGATGGCATCATAAGAAGAATAACCTAGAAAAACAGATGGTTGCGGGTCGTAAACCATATAACCACTTGGAATTGGGCTTTGCCCTTTTATAGGAGAAGGATTGTTTGTATCTTTAATATTGTGGATATGTATGCCTAATAATCCTTTTTTGTGAGCAATTGTCTGCTTAATTTCATAATTCACAAATCTACTCATATGAGTATCCCGTCCTATTAAAACGACTGTTACTGATGTGCCACGCATTTGGTTGTCTATCCAATTTTTTATTGCAATATCACCTTTTCTTTTAACTTCCTCCCATTTTGCTTTATCGGTAAAAAGTTTTTCTGCGTTTTCTTTTTGCACAATATTCATATTTCTGATTTGACTTACACGCCAAACATCATCCCAATCAAAACTAAAAAACACTTTTCTCGCCATTATCTCAACCTTTCTTATTTAAAAAATATTGATAAGAAATTTTTGATTAGAGGATGATATTACAGTTCTATGAATGCATAGACACCACCTATTCTCAACTCTTACGATTGCATTCTATCAGAAACATTATGAGATGCAAGTTTTTTTTCAAGTGTCGGTGCAACAAACACTAACCCCCATATTTTTTACTCGCTTCGTCTGGATTCCCGCCTACGCGGGAATGACGAGGGGTAGGAGTGTGTGTCAAGTTGCTCAATACTAAAGGTGGTGCATGTCGTAAAACATTATAATATGGGGGGCTTTGCGATGGCGTTTATAGTATTAAGGGGGGTGCGGCGCAACTTCTCGGCGGTCATGTCCGTGGGACTGCCCGCCTTGTTGCGACCCCCCTTAATAATCCCCCCGCTGTTACTCAATATTGGCGGTGGTGCGTGTCAGGATTGCTCAATAAGAATCAGAATAGGCAATCGGGTAAATCTAAAATTCGCAAAATATATTTTGCGAATAAGATTTGCCTAGATTGCCCCTTGATAGCGAATTGCGGTTCTACCGCAATTCTAGCGAAAAAAGCTACCTTAACACCATCACATGCTTATAATGCTCGCGCACGGAAGCATCACGCAAGGGCAGTTTTATCAATTCGCGTTTATGCCATAAAAGCGCTTGGTCGTAAAAATTCGGACTGCCGATCGTGCCATCTTGTCCGCCTAATAGCACAAAATAATTCTCGTCTAAATCCGCCATGTCCGATACATGTTGCGATTGCGTGCCATAAGAAGTGGCTGATGCGCCAATTTTATCGTTAAAGCCCGTCTTGAAGATAGAACTATTACCGCCCGCAATCGGTAATTGCTGATAGCGATATTTGCGCCCGATAAACGGCACATTGCCAAGCGCATGCTGTATCTGCACGTAATGAATATCACCCCATGTGATGTTATCTGCGCTCTTTTCCTTCACATTATCAATTGCTTGCGCCCACGCATCAATCCCCGCTTGCAAGGCACTGATAACAATATCATCAGCGAGGTCATTATTGCTTAAAATCTCTTTCAGCAATAATTGCCTGCGTGATGTTCGCCTTATCAAATCAAAAAATTCACTATCCCCTGCTTGCGCTATCAGCTTTGCCGAAAAGGCGGGGTTAAAAAATTCATAATGCGCCGCCCCTTGCGATGATGTTTTGTAAAACCCATCCCATGCCCGCAATAATGGCACGATTATCTCTGCCTGTTGCTGATAGTCGCTATCCCATTCATTCAAATCTTGACTATCAAACAAACGCACAATTTCTTGCGCGATGCTATGGCTACTCCAAATATAGCTATCATCTTGCAAGCCACGTAGTGAGGCAATATCCCATACATCTTGCGTGCCCACCAATTGCGCTATTCGTGCATAGCGAAAGCCAGTGGGGTAACTATAGCCGATTTCAGGCTTGCCTGCATAGGCGCGGTTATTGGCAGAAGCCAGATAATGCGTATCGGGATTATAGGCAAATGGTAGAGTTGAAGCATCGTTAATCACCCGCCAATAATTATCATAATCTGCCACGCTTAAATAGAATTTTTCGTGATAATCATCATCACCATTACCATCTCTTAGGGGGATATGCGCCGCGACAATCTGCCCGATATTGCCCTTATCATCAGCATATAAAAAATTCTGACCTGGCGCGGCGAAGTTTCGCATGGCTTGCCGAAATTGCGTAAAATTGGTGGCGCGCATGGTTTCTAGCAATGCGGTTAATTCATCACTGCCGCTAGAATGCCCTACCCATGCCATCGCATAATCAATATCAGCTTGTGGCAAGAATGCTAAATCCGAGAATACTGGCCCATAAGGCGAAACGCGAATTTCTATTTTTTTCGATGGCAAAAACCGTCTTTTGATGATATGGGTTTCGGTGGTAAAATCTTCTGCTGGCAAATCGGAAACATCAACCAAATCGCTATCTTGC
>JAHZMA010000101.1 GCA_022599575.1 Alphaproteobacteria bacterium
TGCCAAAAGGGTAAATCTATGCCAAATTTCGCGCTAACATCGTGAAACCGCCATGATGAAAGCAATAAATTGCCAAATAAAAAGACACTGCTAAATAAAATTGTGATAAGACCTTCATGACTGGTAAGTAAGGAAGATAAATTTATAATAAGCTCATCTGATAACTTGCCAAATAACGTAAAACCAAGTAATATGACAATCAATAAAAATGTTATCAGCAATCTAATTTGAAATGAATAACGCAAACGAGCCAACCTCTTATATTAATTTTTTTTATGTTATTTTCCACACATGTTTCAACTCATTATCAAATTCACTCATCAAACACATCGCCTTGCCATTAAAGCCGCAACAGATAAATACAACACAAAAAACACAGATGAAATAAAGAAAAAAACAGTTGGTATTATAGTCAGTGTTAAAAACATAGTCAAATATTTTCCATTATTTATGCTAACAAAACGTCCATGCCTACTTTATTATACGGGACTTGGCAGATTATATGTGCTCAATGGTTGGATAGGAAAGTTATTGGTATTCAGTACAGCCTATTTGCTAGACCGCTGGTGTGGCGTTGGATTTATTGTTGAGAATCAACAGAACAAAGAATATTTTGAAAAATTTGTGAAAAACCCAGTTTATTTAGTTTCAGGTAGCGGTTTATATCCCGATTATTTCAATCATATGAAGAATTTTAAAGAAAAGCCTTACCCTAATGCACAAAAAACGAAAAGACTTGGGTATATTGCGCGTTTTGGTCCGTTAAAACATAGCGAATTAATTTTACAAATTGTCGAAAATTTATCCCCAACAACAGAAATTTTTATTGCTGGTCGCGATGTAAAATCAAATTTTTATAAAAAGAAATTTCAAGCATTAGCGCAAAAAAATTCTAATATACATTTTATTGGTTATTTAGAAAATCATAAGCAGGTTAGCGATTTTTACAATCAAATTGATTTCTTATTGCACCCATCGATGAGTGAGGGGTTGCCACTCACATTGTTAGAATCGATTTTTCATCATGTGCCTTTTATCACCACACCCGTTTGTGGCTGTGATGAAACAGCCCACACTTTTGACTGTCCTGCAATTCCAGCCGAGCAATTTGTTGATTTTATTCTATCGGGCGATTACCAAAAACACATGCCCGACCGTCAACAATGGCAGAAAAAATTGCAACCTTTTTATCACTATAATGTGCAAAAAGAATTTGAAGAAATTTTACAACACACCTCCAGCCACAAGCGTGTGCAATAACCTTACTAAAAAATATTAGCAAAATAATGTGATTTGCTTTTTAATAATAAACAGATTATAAAGATTATAATAATAACCAGCATGTAAGAATATTTTAATGAGAACACATCTCTCACGGCGTCAATTATTGCAAACGGGACTTGCTTCTAGCGCGCTTTATATGCTAGCGGGGGGTATGCCAATACGGAATGTCATTGTCCCAGTATGGGCGCAAGATAGTGCTGGTGATAATGCTCGTAAGAATCCATTCAATATCGGGCTTATTACTCATAAAACTGGCGCTTATACCGATTATGGCTTATGGGTTGAGGCAATGGCGCAGCTTGCGGTTGAAACGGTTAATCGCAATGGCGGGGTGAATGGACACATGCTGAATTTGATAGTGACAGATGATAAAAGCAGTGCCAAACAAGCGCGTCAAAATATGGTAACACTTAATAATCAGAAATGTGATGCCATTATTGGGGGCGTTATCACTAGCTTAAGCGATGATTGCATTGCTGTTGCCGAACAATTAAAAACACCATATTTAAGCTGTTCTGGCACTGATTTAATCGCACAAGGTAAGGCAAATCGCTATGTGTTTCAACCTGCTATTGCTGATTTAACAAGCCATATTATTCATTCTGCTAATTGGCTGAACAATAATTTAGGTCGTAAAATTACAGTGATATTTCCTGATAAATCAGATGATATTGCCCGCAATATTAATCAACTTAATGATGCTTTGGCAAATAATGGTGCAGAAATTTTACAATATATCAAAATTCCACCGCAAAAATCCACAAAAGATAGCATGGATGCAGAAACATTCTCAGCCTATTTTCATCAAATCCCAATTGATACCCAAGTGATTTATTATTTATTTAATGGTGAAAATGCGTCATTATTGCTCAAATCACTCGCCGATTATTATGATAGCAATCAACAGTTAAACAAACCTATATTTTTCGGTATGATGGAAGCTTGGGAAAATATTGATGTTGAAGATGTAAATATGACATTTTTAGAAAATAGCTATTTTATTGAATATCACCCGCGCTATGCTCACAATACTATCGGTAAGCATGAAACTGCTTTTCGCACCCTAATCGGACTTAATGAAAGAGCGCAGAAAACTATTCTTGAAACAAATGATACACCAGAAACACCAACACCACAATATAATATAGCGCCAGATACGACGATCATGCCCTATGGCAAATTGGCGGCAATTTGGGAGACTGTGTTTTTTATCCGCAATGCTTTATTGAAAGCCGATTATCAAAATCGCAATCAACGTAATGATTTGATTGAAGCGATGGAGAATATCAAAGAAATTCCTTATTCATTGCAACACCCACAAGGCAGAAAAATTTTCAACGGCAGAATGCATCAGGTATTCGCGCATCATTATATTAGCAAACGCGAAAGGGGGCGCGTAAAACTGATTGCCACCACCCCAATCGATAATTTTTATCCCTATCGTTCGGTAGATTATACCACGCAAGAGCTATCATAATTTATGACATAATGGCGCAAACTATTACCATACAAGACTTAAAACAACAGGCAAAAAAAAATGTGCCGAAAATGTTTTTTGACTATGCGACAAGTGGCTCGTGGCAAGAAACAACGCTTCGCGCCAACCGTGCGGATTTTAATAAATTGCACTTACGGCAACGGGTAGGGCGTGATGTATCGGAATCAAACCTTAATTGTCAGATATTTGGCACTGAATATACGATGCCATTGGCACTTTCCCCCATTGGTGCGCTTGGTATGCAACGGGCAGATGGCGAGATTTTAGCAGCCAAAGCAGCAAAAAATGCAAATATCCCATTCACGCTTTCCACCTTAAGCATCTGTTCGATGGAACAAGTGGCACAAGCCACCGACTATCACCCTTTTATCATGCAACTTTATATGATACATGATAAAACATTCGTTAAAAAATTTCTACAACGTGCAAAACAAGCAAATTGTTGTGCGCTAATGGTCACATTAGATTTACCAATTATGGGACAACGCTATCAAGATATTCGCAATGGGCTTACCGTGCCACCAAATTTTAATCTTAAACAATTATGGCAAATGGCGATGCGCCCACGCTGGATGTTACGCATGGCGGGCACAAAAAATCGTAATTTTGGCAATTTATTTGGGCATGTGCCGAATCAGGATAATTTATCGAATCTTGCCTTATGGGCGAAAGAACAGATGATAACGGGCGTTACATGGCAACAGATAAAATGGCTAAAAAATGAATGGGGCGGCAAGTTGATTGTAAAAGGCATATTAGATGAAGAAGATGCTGCTATGGCAGTTGATGCTGGGGCTGATGCGGTGGTGGTATCAAATCATGGTGGCAGGCAGCTAGATGGTGCGCCTTCAGCCATTAGCATCTTGCCAAAGATTGTCGCTAAAATTGGCAACAAAAGCAAACAGAGCAAACAAAATTGCGCGGTGCATATGGATAGTGGTATCAGAACGGGGCAGGATATGCTAAAAGCACTGTGTTTGGGCGCGGATTTATGCTATATCGGGCGTGCTTATGTATATGGGCTGGGCGCGAATGGGCAAAAAGGCGTGGAACAAACAATTGAGATGATACGTCAGCAACTGGCGATGAGCCTTACATTATGCGGTGAAACTGATATTAATAAGGTAGGGATACATAATCTATGGGAGAATTAGTAAAATATATCATGCCATTTCTCTATATTGTGGAAGACAAAAAAACACAAATTAGCATCGCTATTGGCGCAAGTGTTTTATATTTTATTGTTGCCTTCATCACGCCTCACTTTATCCCTTTGCTAGAACCTGATAGTTATAGCTATCTTGATTTTTCACCGATACGCACCGCCTTTTATCCAATTTTTTTAGATATAATGCAAGCAATTGGTTTGAGCTTAAATGCCATTACCATTGTGCAATTAGCTGTTTTTTCTATCATTTTAGGTTGGCTTATTTTTCACCTCATGCTGTTTGGCTTGCCATTATTGCTGGTGGTAGGTTTTTATCTGGGCATGGTTGGTAATATTTATTTAACCGCCTATCATTTTAGTATTTTAACCGAAAGTATTAGTTTTTCTCTGGTGCTGTTATTGATGATTTATTTATTGCGCTTCATTCATCATAAAAAAACAACTGACTTTTTGATGATGACTATTTTTGCTGCGATTGCCACCGCTATCAAGCCCGCATTTCTGCCTTTCTGTGTTGGCATACTTATCACCAATTTTTTATTGAAAGCAGGCAAAACCAACTGGAAAATAAGTTTGAAAACAGCATTTTTGGTGGGATTGCTTCCCATTATTTTTATTATTGGGGACAATGTTTTTTGCAATATCAGTCTTTTATAGCGTTAGGCTGAAATTTTTATTAGTAAAAGCAATGCGACAAAACACCCGAAAAAATAGATTACTGAATGTTTTTAGCGAACTAAAATCAACTGAAACCTATGCGATTCATCTATTATTATGGGTGCATGGCTACCATTTATTTGTCGCATTAACTGGATTGGTGATAACACGTTATTTAATGGTAAGCTACCCGATGATAACTTTAGCCTTTTTGTTGATAGGCTTTGCGTGGCTAGAACGTTTGCGTGATTATATCAATAAAAACCGAGCAACACAAAAAACAAGCAATCAACCTTACTAACCTTTATGCGCGGTGATTTCAATTTCCACTTTCATTTCTGGCTTTACCAATTTCGCAATAAACATGGTAGAGGCAGGGCGATGGTTGTTAAAATATTTGCCAAAAATCGGCTGCGCTTCGGCAACATATTTTTCATCACTGATGATATAGTTAGCACGCACCACATCATCAAGATTAAAACCACCTTCTTGCAAGGCTTTGCCGATAGTGGCAAAGCAATTATGAATCTGGTCCGTGATAGTTTCGGGCATATGCATGGTTTGGTAATCATAACCAGTTGTGCCTGCAACAAAGCACCAATCGCCTGATATTACCGCCCTAGAATAGCCAACAATCTTTTCAAACTCCGAACCAGTAGAAACTAATTTTTTCCTCATCATCATCATTCTCCTTAACAATAGTTGCTGATACCCTCTTGTTATGATACAACATAAAAAATTTCATTGAAAGCGATATTATGTTTGAATGTTTAAGAAAACCATCAGTGTTAGTGTTAATTCTATGCCAAATGCTTGGCATTTCTGTTGCCACCATCATCATTTCGTCTGGAGGCAAAATCGGACTTGATTTATCGGGCGACCCGCGCTGGTCAACCTTGCCAATTACCGCTTATGTGCTTGGCACTTTCGTGATGCTATTTCCTGCATCAAAATTAAGCGGCAGATATGGCCGCCGTTTCGCCTTCATCATCGGCAGTATCATTGGCATTTTTGGTGGTTTAATCTTTTATTTGGGGATTGAAAGCCGTTCGCTATTTTGGGTATGTGCTGGCACGCTCATGATTGGCTTTCAGCGGTCATTCGTAGAATATTACCGTTTCGCTGTGGTAGAATTGGTATCGGATAGCGCACGCGCTTTTGGTATGTCGCTGGTGATTAGTGGCGGGGTGTTTGCGGCATTTTTTGGTCCTAATCTGGCGCGTATCAGCCATGATTTTCACGGCTTTGATTTCTTGCGTCATGATTTTTCTGCCACCGCTGTGGCAATCATGCTGATTTGCCTGTTGCAATTTTCGCTGTTCTTGCTTGTCTATCGCCATCAAGCCGAAACAGTGCCGACTGCAAAAGAGACACAAGCAGAAAAAGAGAGGATTGACGCTAATATCGCGCAATTACAAAATCAGCAATCAAAAGGTGGGTTACATAGCAAGGCGATGGGGTTAGAGCTACGCCATGATTACCGCTATTATATCTTAATGGCGATGATGATTACCGCCGCAGGGTCTGCCATCATGACCTTCTTAATGAATGCCGCACCCATCGCCATGCAGCATGAGCATGGTTTAAGTTTTGATTTAGCCGCGCAAGCCGTGCAATGGCATGTGTTTGCCATGTATTTCCCATCATTTTTTACTGGCTTCTTGCTGAAAAAATTTCAATGTCTGCCACTTGCTTTTGGCGGATTGGTGATATTAGCTTTATCGGCAATTACTGGTATTATTGCCGATACGCATCTCATGTTTAGTATATCACTGATTTTGCTAGGAATAGGTTGGAATTTATGCTATTTCACGGGCTCGTATTTATTGGTACAGGTAACGCCAAAGCAACAAAAAGCCAATGTGCAAGGCATCAATGATACTGGCGTGTTTGCCCTTAATTTTTCTGGTGCATTGCTGGCAGGGGTGGCAGTCAGCAGTTGGGGGTGGAGCAATAGCGCGCAATTTGCACTTGGCGTGATTATTATCATCACCGTGATTGCCATCGCGCGTAATATCTATTTGCAACCCCAAAAACTATAATTAAGCAATTGTAACTCTATCGCACTAATTGTTTAGGAGGCGATATATCAGGCGGTTTAAGATATAAAGGTGCGCGTTGATTTTTACCCTCATCAGGGTTGGCAAAATGAAATGCCAATAATTGTTCTGCCGTAAAGCTTTGTTGCACTGCTTTGCATAATATTTGATTAGGCGTTTGATAATCTAATGCAAATCTTTCGACCGCAGTGCCATAAAGTAACATATCATTCGCATTGCCTATTTTCTTCGTCTCTTCCATAATCTCATCACCGCTCGCACAAATTGCTTGATTCAGCGCATTGCCTTGATGATCATAGCATTGAAAGAAATAATCTTTACGTCTGGTTTCGCCAATAATGCCATAACGCGCAAAATCAGGATATTCACAGCGCGCCTGCCATGCTAACATCGTCATATTGGATATGCCAAAATACTGCATGTTCGGTAATACCAGCCGATAGGCTTCTAACACCGCAAGCCCCGCACGAATCCCCGTATAGCTTCCTGGCCCTAATGTTATCACCATGCGGGTGGTTTGGGTGGGCGCAACATCTATGATAGTGCCTACATCGCGCCATAAGGCAATCAGCGCATCGGGCAAAGAAAAATTTCGTGTCTCGTCATGGGCGCTACTTTTTAACAGTTTACCATTCTTATCGGCTATCAATAGGCTTGCGCCTTTATTGCTGGTATCGTAACATATAATCATGATGCGTAATGTAAAGATTTTGCGTGATTCAAGCAATCATTAACCATCATGTTTTATATGATTTTTCACTTAATAACATTTTTTATTAAAAAATATCATTATCCCCCTTGTAATTTTTACTACCCTCACCCATATCAGCATTAAGACCGAATGGTGTTTAAGAATCCTCGCTTCATTGTGGGGTTTTTTTCGCATCATTATCGGTTATCGTAACAACTTTGAGTTTATTTTAAGGAGAATACACTATGGGATTACGTCCACTTCACGACCGCGTGCTTGTTCGGCGTTTAGAACAAGAAGAAAAAACCAGCGGTGGTATCATCATTCCCGACACGGCACAAGAAAAGCCGATGCAGGGCGAGGTGATTGCAGTTGGCACCGGCACTAAAGCCGATGACGGCAAAGTAACACCGCTAGATGTAAAAAAAGGCGACACTATCGTGTTTGGCAAATGGTCAGGCAATGAAGTAAAAATCGATGGTGAAGAATTATTAATCATGCGCGAAAGCGACATTATGGGTGTTTTAGAATAGGAGTAAATAATGGCTGCAAAAGATATTTTATTTTCATCATCAGCACGGGAAAAAATGCTTTCGGGCGTTGACAAACTGGCTGATGCTGTAAAA
>JAHZMA010000102.1 GCA_022599575.1 Alphaproteobacteria bacterium
ACACCATGGGAGTTGGTTTTACCCGAAGCCGGTGCGCTAACATTTGAGGCAGCCGTCCACGGTAGGATCGATGACTGGGGTGAAGTCGTAACAAGGTAGCCGTAGGAGAACCTGCGGCTGGATCACCTCCTTTCTAAGGAATTTTTCCTTAAAACATAAAGATTTTACACACATCTCGCCAAACCCACCTTTCTTTTTCCCAATTTACTTTGTCGAATATGTAATTTACCCAATTATATGACCTATATTTTTTCCAAATAATGATGGAAAATTGTGTCACAAATTACCGATGAAACGCTAATATTATTTTCAAACTTAAACTTAAAAGTAATAAACAATCTTACAAAAAAATGAGTGAATCTACTCATGAAAATTTGAATAATAGTAGCATTAAATTTAGCATGGACGGGCATTTACGTGGTGATATTGGTGTGTGCCTTGCCTTTTATATGTTTGACCTTGCCATTGATATAAAAGCTTCTAATGCAAGTTTCGATGCAACAACCAAAGATGGCAAGAATTAAAGTTGAGATTAAATTTAGAAAAGCGGCAAATGTTCGCGCTATTATCAATCGTCACTTGCTTTGTCAGAGAATCTTTAAAAAAATCAAGGCACAACCCAAAACATAAAAAAAGCGCGACTGGTAATGATACCAACCGCGCTTGAAATTTTTTGCGTTTTTATATTGAATATAGCGAGGGACTTATCAAGCCCCCACTTATATTAGTCCGCTTATATTCTTATTTTTTTGCACCGAACCAGCCATAATAAAAATTGTTGGAGCCATTTGTAAGATTGAACGTGCCACCTAATTCTTTTGCGGCATTATCATCCGTGCCATAAAAACGCGCTTGAATATCGCCCGCTTGCGCTCTTAGAGTCGTACCATCAACGCTAAGGTCAAAAGCACTCGCATTGCTGATAGCATTTGTGGTAGCATTATAAGATAATGCGGCATTTTCGATATTTGGGTGAGTAAGATTCTCCGTGCCATCGCTTGCGTAGGTTACCTCTGTATTTTCGGTTGAGAATGTTACCTCGCGATTAGCAAAATTAACATCAGCCTTTACATCAAAGGCGGTATCAATTGTTCTTGTTGAGTTTTTGTAAATGCCATAGCCATTGCCAGTAAATGTGGCATTACCAGTCGTAGGTATATCATCACCAGCTGTTTCAAACCCTGAAATCATATAACCACTATCACTAACCTCATTACTGTTCCAGCGAACAAACACCATATATTCCGATATAAAATTAGTATTGGCATTACCTTCGCTAGGGCTATCGTTTAAATCTCTAGTGACGTTTAATCTGCTAGTCTCACCTTGATGAGTGCTACCAATTGTAAGAGTTCCATCTATTTCCATATCAGTCGTTTCAACATAATCTGTATATGTTGTAATATCAGCTACATAAGCGTTACCATCCAAATTAAAACTTGCAGCAGACATGTTGCCGTCAGCATCAAATGTTAGCGAGAAAGTAGGCGCCACATTTGCAGGAGCACCACTTTTTTTCTGCACACCGATAGCGTTGAAACTATGAGACTGAG
Organism: Alphaproteobacteria bacterium; assembly: GCA_022599575.1. Taxonomy (GTDB): domain Bacteria; phylum Pseudomonadota; class Alphaproteobacteria; order JABAAW01; family JAHZMA01; genus JAHZMA01. The sequence goes on from JAHZMA010000102.1 coordinate 1,554, forward strand.
CTTCGTTAGCAGTATTGGCATCGCTAGATGCCTTGCTGAGTGAATCACCATTCACCATCGTTTCAGCCGTCGCGCATGATGTGCCACATGTTGCCCCGAAAAAGCCCCGATGATATAAATCATCACCATCGCTATCTTTTTTGGTGATTAGGAATGTGCCGCCTAATTCATTTGCCGCATTATCGTCTGTACCATAAAAACGGGCATTGGCTGTGCCATTCATACCATCAGCTGAAATATTACCGCTGATGTTATTTTTGCCTGCATCATAGCGTAATAATGCATCGGTGAAATTAAGTTGGTCTGCAACAATCCAGTCGGAATTTGGAACATATCTGTTTTTAGCCATTGTGTTGCTGGCTGTTAATTTTACATCACGGTTCGTAAAATCAACATTAGCCACTACTTGAAAACTGGTGTCATATTCTACCGAACCGTCCTCAGGGGTTAATTCTGTAGAATATTCTCCTTCACCATTACCCGTAAATGTAATCACGCTTGCACTGCTAGCAGGGATATCATCATTAGCTGTTTGAAAACCAGCAACCATATAATTTTCATGGGATTCATGTTGCTTTGTTTGAATATTATTTTCCATATTTAAAACAGTATTTGCCCAGCCATGAGAATATATATTCATCATATATTCTGCGGTAAAATTATTATCACTATGATTATCATTATTAAATCTTCTATCTATACTTATAGATTTAGAACCCTCTTTTCCATCAGTCTCTTCTTCAATTCTTATATCAAAATAATTTTTTGTGACATTTGTACCAGAAAACTCATGGGCTTGGGTGCCATTATAAAGCGTTGCGCCTGCAATATTGCCATCAGCATCTAAGTTAATTGAAACAACAGGATTGTTGATGATACCCATAAAATTAGTAGCAGCAATGTTAGCAATGAACTCAAAATTACCATATTCATCCATTTTGGTAGTATCGTAAGTGCTTGTGAAATCACTAGCCTCGCCCACTGAGGTTGCGTGCAGAACCAAAGTTGTTTCAACACCATCTGATGATGCCGCATCAAATGAATCATGCTCTGCAGTGTCAATCTTGACATTATCAGGTAATTTGGTTTTAATTTCGGGAATACCACCGCCACTGTTACTAGCAGTACTATCACTACTGCTACTGCTACATGCCGTTAAAAATAGTGGCAAAAATAGTAAAACAAATAATCTTTGTATCATCTTATTATCTCCTTTGTAAAAAATACAATTTAATGGAATATCTGTAATAGTGCAATTAGGTTGCTTTTGTCAAGATTCAAGCATAAATTATTAAGAAAATTAGATATTTATGCCCTTATCTTTAAAAAAATCAAGGCACAACCCAAAGCATAAAAAAGGCAGAATTAAGGCATGGGACGAAGCAAAAAATCACTTGCTATTTTTAAGATTGTAACTATAATGGCTGGAAAATTCTCTTTTTAATATAATCCCTTTCAATATAGTTTATGACATGATTTTACGTTCTTTTTATAAAATAATTTTTATTGTAACGATGGTGCTGATGGTGTCGCCTGCGAATGCTAGCGCACAAGATGGTTTTGATGATTATCAGCAAGCAGATTTACGCACCATTACCAAATATCTTAATAATCTCAAAAATTTTCAGAGCCGTATCAGGCAAATTAATGCTGATAATAGCAATCATTATGGTATTTTATATGTCAGCCGCCCTGGACGGATGCGGCTTGATTATTTCCCCCCCGTTAACTACCAATTATTAGCGTCGGCAAAACATTTCACTCTGGTTGATACCACCACCAATCTTGCCACCCATTATCCATTTTTCAGCACGCCAGCCTCGCTTTTGTTAGATTCTAATATCAATCTTAACAATAAGAAAATCAAAATTGTTAATATTGAGCGTAAGGAAAATCGGCTTATCTTGAATCTTGCAGGTAAGAAAAGAAATGGCGAGGAAGATGGCAATGGCAGAATGATTATGGTATTTAGCGCATTGCCATTACAATTGCTTGGTTGGCATGTGTTAGACCCCAATAATAACCGTGTGAGTGTGGTGCTAGAAGAAATTGAAAATGATGTTAGCTTCAAAAAGAAAGATTTCTTTAGATATCTTGAGGATACCCCCAAAGAAATTATCTCACCGAATTGATTTTATCGCTTAAACTTGTTACGATTGTTACACTATCAAGCTGTGATAACAAATAAGGGATATAATGGCACCCAAGAAAACCCATAAAAATAAAATCTATGAAGGCAAAGCAAAAATTCTTTATGCTGCCCCCGAAGCGGGGCATTTGGTGCAATATTTCAAAGATGACGCCACCGCTTTTAACAATCAAAAAAAGGGAGTGATAGCAGGCAAAGGCGTGATTAATAACATCATTTCCGAATTTTTTATGCTCCGCCTTGCCGAAATTGGTATCCCCACCCATTTTATCAAACGCTTGAATATGCGCGAACAGCTGGTGCATCGCGTGGAAATTATAAAACTTGAGGTGATTATCCGCAATCTTGCTGCAGGTTCATTGGTGAAAAGATTGGGCATTAAAGAGGGCGATAGACTGCCACGCAATATCATAGAATTTTGCTTAAAAGATGACGCGCTAGGCGACCCGCTTGTTTCCGAAGAACATATTCTCACATTCGGTTGGGCAACCCCTGACGAGCTAGAACAAATGGTTGTTTATGCGGGGCGTATCAATGATTTTATGCAAGGTGTATTTGCGGCGATTGGTATTTATCTGGTTGATTTCAAAATTGAATTTGGGCGTATGGAAACAAAAGATGGGCAGTTGATGCTGGTGCTGGCTGATGAAATCAGCCCTGATTCTTGTCGGCTTTGGGATATGAAAAGCGGTAAAAAACTGGATAAGGATAGATTTCGTCTTGATTTAGGCGCGGTAAGTGATGCCTATAACGAAGTGGCAAATAGGCTGGGCTTATTACCTGCAATCAGTGAGACTAAAAAGGAAGAGTGAGCGATGAAAGCCAGAATTACCATAAGATTGAAAAAAGATGTGCTAGACCCCGAAGGCAATGCGATTATGCTTGCCCTAAAAAATATGGGTTTTGCAGGCTTCGATAATGTGCGTAAAGGCAAAATTATCGAGCTAGATATTGCACAAAATGATAAAGCAGAAGCCGAAAAAATCTTACAGCAGGCTTGCGAAAAAATGCTATGCAATCAGGTGATTGAAACCTATCAGATTGAATTTATCGATGAAGGAAATGGCTAAATCAATGCGTGTTGCGATTATCGTTTTTCCGGGCAGTAACCGCGAACATGATGCTAAAAAGGCATTTGAGGCGGTTTGTATCAAGCAAATTGATTTTATCTGGCATAAGGATAAGCAGTTCCATGATAGACCCGACCTTATCATTGTACCAGGTGGTTTTGCATGGGGTGATTATCTGCGGGCGGGCGCGATTTCGGCGCATAGTGAGATTATGAAAGAAGTGAAACATGCAAGCAAGCAACATGGCACGCGTATCATCGGTATTTGCAATGGTTTTCAAATTCTGTGCGAGGCGGGGCTACTAGAAGGCGCATTGATGCGGAATAAAAATCTGCAATTTTTGTGTAAACCCGTGCATCTAAAAGTGGAACATAATCAAAGCCCCTTAACAGCGCATTATCGTGATGGACAAGTGGTTACATTCCCAATCGCGCATCATGATGGCAATTATTTTGCTAACCCCGAAACCCTTGCCAGATTAGAGGATAATAACCAAATTCTATTGCGCTATTGCACACCCGATGGCGCGCTGACTGAGGCGGCTAATCTTAATGGCTCGCAACAAAATATTGCTGGTATTTGCAATGAACAAGGCAATGTGATGGGCATGATGCCGCACCCCGAAAATGCGATTTATTCCTATCACCCCTCACATGATGGGCTTAAATTATTTGCAGGATTATGCCATGCCTGATAAGTCTGATTTACCTGAAGATATTCTTGCCGAATTGCCCGATGCTTTGCTTCAACAGCATGGTTTAAACGCAGATGAAACTGCCACCATGTTAGAGATATTGGGGCGTAACCCTAGCATGACTGAATTGGGTATTTTTTCGGTGATGTGGTCGGAACATTGTTCTTATAAATCATCGCGGCATTATCTTAAAGATTTACCCACTACGGGCGAGGCGGTAATTTGCGGTCCAGGTGAAAATGCAGGAGTGGTGGATATTGGTGGCGATTACGCGGCTATTTTCAAGATGGAAAGCCATAATCACCCTAGCTTTATCGAGCCTTTTCAAGGGGCGGCAACGGGTGTGGGTGGTATCTTGCGCGATGTGTTTACGATGGGCGCGCGTCCGATTGCATTGGTGAATGCGTTACGGTTTGGCGCACCCAATCATCCACTCACCAAACATTTATTAAGCGGTGTGGTGGCAGGTATTGGCGGTTATGGCAATTGCATGGGTATCCCCACCATTGCGGGTGAAACTGAATTTGATGCAGGCTATAACCATAATATTTTGGTCAATGCGATGTGTGTGGGTTTGGCGCGTAAAGATAAGATTTTCTATTCGCGTGCCGAAGGGGTGGGCAATCCTGTTTTATATGTTGGGGCGACGACGGGGCGCGATGGCATTCATGGCGCAACGATGGCATCAGCTGAATTTGATGATAGTGCCGAAAGCCAAAAGCCGACCGTGCAGGTGGGCGATCCATTCACCGAAAAGCGTTTGTTAGAAGCCTGTATGGAATTGATGCAAACCGATGCGATTATTGCGATACAAGATATGGGGGCGGCAGGGCTTACCTCATCATCAGTCGAGATGGCGGATAAGGGCGGTTTAGGCATTCATCTTGATTTGGATAAGGTGCCAAAGCGCGAGCAGAATATGACGGCATACGAGTTAATGCTATCGGAAAGCCAAGAAAGAATGCTGATGATTGTTAAGCCGAACCATGAGCAAACCGTATTTGATATTTTCAAGAAATGGGATTTGCAAGCGATGGTGATTGGCACGCTGAACGATAGCGGCAATATCAGCCTGAGTCAGCATGGCAAACTGGTTGCCGATATGCCCGTTGCGCCATTAAGCAATCGCGCACCTTTATATCAGCGTCCATCAGCACCATTAAAGCAACTGCCTGCGCTTGATAGTAGTAGCATCGACGTAACCAGCAATATTAATGTACTCAAAAAAATGATTGCCAGTGCCGACCTTGCCCATAAAGCATGGGTGTGGGAACAATATGATACCTATATTAGTGGCAATGTGATAACCCCACCGGGCGCAGATGCGGCAGTGATTGCGATTCCTGAAAATGCCCGTGAAGATGAAAATGGCAATCAAATTATTCCCGCGCTTGCGATTGCGTCTGATTCCAGTCCGCGCTATATTTTTGCCAACCCGCTAGAAGGTGGCAAGCAGATTGTTGCTGAAAAT
>JAHZMA010000103.1 GCA_022599575.1 Alphaproteobacteria bacterium
AAATTCGCCCGTTTCCCCGCGCATGGTAATATCACCATAGGCGCGTAATAATTCTAGCAGGCTGGCATCATATTTTGCCTGTTCGCGCACACCCATATGTTCGGGCTTGCCATTTTTGAAAATATCGCGCCCTATTTGCAGCCGCTTCATCAATTGGTCGGCACGTATTTTGATTTGCTCAAGATGCAACAAGCGAACGCGTAGATTTTCTGCCTGTAATTCGGGCGATAATGTTTCTTCATCATCTTCATCTTCATCATGAGTAAGAAGCCGTGATTTCAACCATGCCAGATAGGTTGCCATCACCAAATAATCGGCGGCAATCTCAATTTTCAGCCTTTGTGCGGTTTCAATAAAATGGATATATTGCCGTGCCAACTCAGCAATTGAAATTTTTGCCAAATCAAATTTTTTCTTACGTGATAAATCCAGCAATAAATCAAGCGGTCCTTCATAATCTTCCATCTTAATCAAAAATGGTGCCGAATTCATCTGTTCCGATGCGCTATCCTCAAATCCGTCATCCATGATTATTCTGCCCGTAACTGCCTTACAAAACAATTTTGTGATAATTTCTGCAACCGTTCACATAGATTATCGCCCTGATTTTTATCATCAAACGGCCCTAATAATAACCGATAAAATAGTTTATCGCTGGTTTCATCACGCCATGATTGCACCAAATGCGGATGAGTTTTCAGCACATCTTGATGCTCATTTTTAAGTACTTGCCAATGGTCACGCGCGCTAGATTCATCGGCAAAGGCGGCAAGCTGAATATAATAGCCCGTTTTAATCGCTGGCGTGGCGGAAGCTGATGGCGCAGGCTTTGGTGTTGGTGTTGGTATTGGTTTTGGTGCGGGCTTTGGTGCAGGCGTAGGCTGCAGTTCTGCTTGTGATGGCGGCGCATCATTTTCACTAATATCGTTATTTGTGCCAATATCGTTATTTGTGCCAATATCGGGCTCTTCCACCTGTTGCAAAAGCTCTCTTGCCTCGTCATTATCATTATTATCATTTTCATCAAACACATCAAAAACGGTAATATCACGATGCGGTTCGGGACGAATATACACGCCATCAGGCGCAGTTTTCACTGGCTGGTCAACCTTAATCAATGGCACAGGTTCGTTATTTAAGCCCGTTCTACCAGAAATCAACCCATATAGCATAATCGCTAAAAATAAAACAAGCGCAATGCCACCAATAATCAATGGTGTCATTTGCCTGCCTGTGGTTAAAAAATCTTTCAAAGCTATCACCTATAATTTTTCAGGCGGTTCAATTTTCATCAACCCTAAACCGTTCTTTAATATTATCAGCAAAATATCGGCTAATATCAACCTTGCTTTGGTTAAATTAATATCATCTTTTACAATGAAACGCATTGTAACATCACGATTCCCTGCTGACCATAGCCTATGGCATAATTCTGATAATTCTAATAAATAATAGCATAATAAATGCGGTTGTGCCTTTTGCGCCGCCTGCTGTAACATATTTGGAAAATCACTGCATTTTTTCATAATCATTAATTCTTTATCATCACGCAATAAAGAGAGATAATCCATAATTTCTTGGCTATTTCCCGCCATAAAACCCTCATCGGTAAAATTTTCATCTGGAAAAGCATCATGCACCAATTTTTTAACCGAACATAGCCGTGCATAAGCATATTTAACATAAAATGCTGGATTTTCTGATGATTCTTTCTTGGCAACCGCAAAATCAAAATCCATCTGGGCGTTATTATCACGGGTCAGCATGATAAAGCGTACTGCATCGGCTTTTACCTCGTCAACCAATTCGCGCAATGTGACAAAATTACCCGAACGTTTTGACATTTTTATCGGCACGCCATCATCAGTGAGGCGCACAATTTGCATCAGCAAAATATCAAGCACTGCCTTATTATCACTGATGGCACGCACCGCTGCTTTTAAACGTTTTACATAACCGCCATGATCTGCGCCAAAAATATTAATCATACGGGTAAAGCCACGTTGATATTTATCATAATGGCCTGCAATATCATTGCTAAAATAGGTATAATCGCCGTTGGATTTTTGTAATGGACGGTCAATATCATCACCAAATTCGGTTGAGCGGAATAATAATTGTTCGCGTTCTTCCCAATCATCGGGCAATTTACCTTTAGGGGGAGGCAAAACACCTTTATAGAGTAATTTTTTATCATTCAGTAATGATAAAACCTCTTCAGTTTTATTGGCATCTAGCAATCTTTGTTCAGAATTATAAAAATCCATCTCAATATTCAGGCTTTGCAAATCTTGCTTAATCATCAGCATCATCGCATCTAATGCTTCGGTGCGGAATATTGGAAAATAGATTGCCTCACCGCAATCAAGCCATTTTTTACCATCACGCGCCACAATATCTTCGGCCAGTTTCACCAGATAATCGCCCGGATAATAATCGCTGGGCATATCACCACTTACCGCTTTTAATATTTGCTGATAGCGCCAATAAAGCGAATAAGTGAGCAACGTAACCTGATTACCTGCATCATTGATATAATATTCACGCGTGACATCATAACCGCAAGCCTGCAAAATATTCGCCAACACATCACCAAATACCGCACCGCGTACATGCCCAACATGCAATGGTCCCGTTGGGTTTGCCGATACATATTCCACGTTAACTTTTTGTTTGTTTTGGGGCATAATGCCGAATGATTCTTTATGTTGATAAATATCTCGCATCAGCCGATGAAAAAATTCAGGGCGCACCCGCCAATTGATAAAGCCCGCACCCGCAATGGTAACATCAACCACATCATCATGCGTTTGCAAGGTATCAGCTAATATTTGCGCCAATTCGCGTGGATTTCTACCCGCTTTTTTTGCCAATACCATCGCCGCATTACAGGTGAAATCACCATGTGTTGCCAGTTTAGGAAATTCTACCAAAGGCTTGAAATGAGCATCAGCTTGAAAAATATCATTGTTTTCGGCAATTTTTTTAGCCAAACATGATATAAAAATATCAAACATCAGCTGCTCCTGTTTCAGTTTGCAATGTTTTTGTCATTTTGACCAAAGCTGCATCACCCATATAAGAAATATAGTCGGCAACCACCCTTGCTGACGTTTTTTCAACAAATTTTTTCCGCCATAAATCTGGTAAATTTTCAGGATTAGCCATAAAATATTTGAATAAAAATTTCAACATTTCTTGTCCTTCTTGATTCTTTCGTGAAATATCAGGATGCCGATACATATTTTCAAATAAAAACTTCTTTTGCATCTTTTGTTTATTCTGCATCTGGTCAGAAAAAGCAATTATTTTTTCTCTTGGTATTTTTTCTCTTGGTATTTTTTCTCTTGGTATTTTTGTTGTCGCTTTTATTGTAGGTCCCTTATTATCTGCCAAATCACTTACCGCCGCGTTAATCAACCGCCCCACCAACATATGATAGCGCAAGGAATCATCATCGGTACGTTTTTTAATATCTTGCCAATCTTTGACAATGAACGGCAATGCTTGTTGCATCTGTTGTTCATCAAAAATACCAGCGCGCAACCCATCATCCATATCATGATGATTATAGGCAATATCATCAGCAATACCAGCAATTTGTGCTTCAAGCATTGGCGTGGCTGTTAAATCAATTTGATAGGTTTGTGCCAATTTTGCTTCATAATCTCTAAAATTTCCATTAATTTTTTTGAGAGGAAAACTATGTTTCAATGTGCCTTCCAGCAATGCTTTGGTTGGGTTCAACCCCTGATAATCAGGGCTACGTTTTTCTAACAAGGTTAACACCCGCAAGGTTTGGATATTATGGTCAAAACCATTATCATGCCCATAAGCGCGCAATATTTCATCAAGTGCCTGTTCACCAGAATGTCCAAATGGTGGATGCCCTAAATCATGCGCCAATGCCAGTGCTTCGGTTAGGTTTTCATCAACATCAAAAATAACTGCAAGTGTACGTGCAATTTGCGCCACCTCAATTGTATGGGTTAAACGCGTACGATAATGATCATTTTGTGGCGCAACAAAAACCTGCGTCTTATGTTTTAGGCAACGAAAATAACGCGAATGGATAATACGGTCACGGTCACGCTGATAAGGGGTGCGAAATCTATCATCAGATTCATTGTATAATCTAGCATCGGGTGCAAAATTCACGAATTTACTGCCTTGATGGAATCGATAAAGCAGATGGTTGAACCTCGTCAGTGGCAAGCTCTTTTTCGGAAGGGTTGGTTGGCAATAATTTACTAACATCTAATCGATAGCGCATTGCCTTATATAGTGAATTCGCCATTTCGGAATGATTAACAAACACGCCACCCACCATTAAATTTTGCGGGTTCACTACTGCCGACCAATATTTATTATTCGCCACATCATGGCCTTCAAACATTCTATCGCTAGCACCTGCGGATGTTTGCCCGAAACAGCGAAAATCAAATTGTGGTATTTTCAAAATACGTGGCAATAGACACATATCGGTGTTAAAGTCAGTCGGTTTACCCGCAATATTGAGTGCTGCAACCTTCCCCATTTCCATTGATGTGCCCCACATGCCTATCGGTTCTTCCAATATTTGCGCGCAATCACCTACCGCATAAATATCGGGCTGAGATGTTTGCATTTTCCGATTAACTCTGATGCCATTTAAGCCACATTCAATACTTGATTTACTCACAAAATCCATATTTGCTTCAACGCCAGTTGCAAAAATACATAAATCAGTCTCAATGGTTTTATCTTGCGTAAGATGGACTTTTTCAACCCTTGACTGCCCGCTAATACGCGATACACCGCTTTGACATAAAACCTCGATTCTTGCTTGATTTACTAAAAAATTTTCAATAATTTTTGATGCTTGTGGATTATTAAGCTTGTTGAGCAAATGATCATAGGCATGAATCAATGTTACCTCGTAATTACGTTTTTTCAACATGGTTGCCATTTCAATACCTTGCCAACCACCACCAATCACCGTAACTTTCTTGACACGTGCCTGTTGAATATAATTATTAATTTCTGATATATCTTCCATAGAACGTGGTGCAAAACATCCTTCCAGCGAAAAACCCTGTATGTCTGAAACGCGCATCTTCGCACCCAACGCCAATACCAAAATATCATATTCTAAGCCATCACCTTGCTGACCAATATGAACTGTTTTACCCTCAATATTAATCCGCGATGCTTTTGTATTCAACATTTGTTTAACGCGATGTTGGTCATACCAATCAGGTGGCAGTAAAATCATGCTTTCAGTAGAGTAAAGTTTGTTTTCCAGTAATTTAGAAATGCCCATCCGATTGTAAAAAGAATAAATTTCATTGGTTAGAACAGTAATATCAGCATTTGGGCTTAATTTTCTTAAATATTGCACGGTTGACATCCCAGCAACGCCATTGCCCACCACAACAATCTTCTTACCTTGCAAGAAATCTTCGGTGCTTCTATCAAATTCTGGAATATCCAACATGCCCCACCCGATTTTTGATGTCGGCAAATCACTCAAATCTTTGCCGCGATGCGAAAAACAATCCATGCTAATGCCAATCGACCCGCTAACAGTTGTCATACAAGCTAGTCTTGCATGGCCTAACAAGCCTAACCTGCTAAGCGTATCCATTTCTTCTGGCGTTATCGGTGAAAGATTTTCTGGACTATCAGTAATGGCGACTGGATCTGACCCGCAAACGCCCATTCTACAACCGCTTTCAATATGAAAATCCGCAGTTTCAAGCGCACTCAATAATGTTTGTCCTTCAAAAATTGAAAAAGAAATATCGTTGGTATCTTCTTTAACCACCATTCCTTCGCTAAATTCTTTAATGCTCCGCAATAATTTTTCAGTATTAACGCGAAACCTATCAGGCAATGTGCCAGTAATTGTGAACCGAATTTCATGAATGATCGAAATCAAGAATGACATCCCCATCAATGCCAGTAACCCAAAATAATAAATATTGATATATTCTGCAGAAAAAATAAAAGCAATTTGTGAAAAATATTGATTATTCATTGCTTGTTCTAACACGCGAATATTCGCTATTATCTGTGGCAACATCGCATAATAAAAACTGCCAAAACTTAGCAAAACATAACTATGGGCAATGCGATAAGCTGAAAAAGGTGCATAGGCGCGTAACAGATGAAAAACACCAACCGTTAAAATAGAATAAGCAATAATATTGCTAAATATGCTTGTACCCAAAATATCTGGGAAAAGCGGTGGGAAAAAAATACCCGCGAAAAAGCCCGGCACAAAAGCCGTAAATAAAACCCGTAAATTGCGGTAACTGGTTTGCGTATCGTAAAAATCGCTGATAAAGGCGGCGCGTGGCGAATAATCCATACAATTTTTTTGACAACCCACGCATGTTTTGCAAAAACTATTGCGGTTATTAATCATTGGGGTACTCCCCAACACACGCTCTAATGGCGAAAATGGACAAAATGTACCACACCACCCCGCTTTACCTTCAACAATAAAACCCATAATGAGCGCGATAACCAAAAATGCCACCAAAATCTGTAGTGAATAATCAAACTGTACTGGGCCAGAGACAAGATTCAGCAAAACAAGAATAAAAAGCAATGAAGCCGAAAAAGCATAGCACCAGCTACGTAATTGCGGGTTAAGTTTTAATTTTAAGCCCAAATTAAAGCGCGGCGCAATTTGATTAAGCGTGGCGGCAGGGCAAATATTGCGCCACAAACCCGGTGCAATCATAATTAAAAGTGGCAAAAGCGGTACAGCAATGCCCCATAATAGTAAATGGCCTAAATCAGGAAAGCGTAATAACGCAAAAATCAGCGCGCCCATCGCCACCAATGTTATCATACGCAACATATAAGTCACAAAGCGCGGCATTACTTTCGGCATTTCACGATAATTGAAAAATCTTTTATAAATAATATCAGACATTAAATCACACTTAAATTCGTTAATATTCCCTAATATTCTCTAAAACATTCATGGCTTATACGCTGGTAAACACTTCAACCAGTTTGCTGGCATGGCGATTACGTGACGCGAATGCAATCGATAAATTCATCACAATTTTACTTGCCAATAAAGGGTGGTCATTAACAAGTCGTAAATAAGCATCAAACGGCATTTTGATATATTTGCCGTTTGTGGTTGCCAAGATTGTCGCAATGCGTGGCTTATTATTGAAAAAAGCAATTTCACCAAAAATATGACCTTCCGTAACATAGTCAACCATCTTACGCCCAATAATCGGTTGCGACTTCAAAACAATCGCCTCACCTACAAGTAAAATACACATGCTACGGTCATGGGTGTTTTCTTCAAAAATCGTTTCATTTTCCTGAAACGAGATAACATAAACATATTCCATCAGCAATTTCCATTCATAAGGCTCAATATCATCCATCAAAGAACGATATCCATCACTGTCGCCACCATCATTGCTGCCTGTAGGATAATTGAAATAACTCAAAATTCTGCTCCTATTATCCACAATTTCATTTCAATAACACCCTACAATATTTATCACAATTTTGCACCTTGATTTTATCCTTATCCTTGAAAACATTATCATTTTATGTTAGCTTAACGTTACCAACCAAGATGGTGTTAATGCCATCTGATAACCCATAGACTATCACATTGTGAACAAAATTTATCAACTTTAACAGGTTGATGGCTTTCTCTATCAAAAAAGGGTTCTTAAAATGACAAAAATCGGACATGATTCATTGGCAACACGCCTTAACTTAAATATCAATGGCAAAAACTATGCCTATTATTCTCTACCAACCTATCAAAAAAAATCTGGCAATGATATTTCTACCCTGCCATTTTGCTTAAAAGTCTTGCTTGAAAATTTGCTGCGCTTTGAAAATGGCAAAGCAGTGAAAACCAGCGATATTGAAGCAATTGCCAAACGCGCCAACAAGGGCAATCATCAAACTGATGAAATTGCCTATCACCCTGCACGTGTTTTAATGCAAGATTTCACGGGCGTGCCAGCGGTGGCTGATTTAGCCGCCATGCGCCAAGCCATGAAAGATATTGGTGCCGACCCTAAAAAAATCAACCCGCTTACCCCCGTTGATTTGGTGATTGACCATTCGGTGGTGATTGATTTTTTTGGCACAGATAAATCCTTTCAACAAAATGTTGATGTTGAATTTGAGCGCAATCAAGAGCGTTATGAATTTTTGCGTTGGGGGCAAGAGGCCTTTGATAATTTCCGCGTCGTGCCCCCTGGTACAGGCATCTGCCATCAGGTAAATCTTGAATATTTGGCGCGTGTGGTATGGTCATCAAAAGATGAAAATGGCGAAATGGTTGCTTTCCCCGATACTGTTGTTGGCACGGATAGCCATACCACAATGGTCAATGGGCTTGGTGTATTAGGCTGGGGCGTTGGCGGTATTGAAGCCGAAGCCGCCATGCTGGGGCAATCAATTTCTATGCTGATTCCAGATGTTATCGGGTTTGAACTTAAAGGCACAATGCGCGCTGGCACCAATGCCACCGATTTGGTGTTGCGAGTGGTTGAAATGCTACGCCAAAAAGGCGTGGTAGGTAAGTTTGTAGAATTTTATGGCGATGGTATCAAAAATCTTACCCTTGCCGAGCGTGCCACGATTGCCAATATGGCGCCTGAATATGGCGCAACTTGCGGTATTTTCCCAACCGATGAAGAAACGCTGAATTATTTGCGCTTAACAGGGCGCGATGACGATACCATCATGCTGGTTGAACAATATATGAAAGCGCAAGGTATGTTTTATGATGATAACACCAAATCTGCCAATTATACTGATAGCCTATCGCTTGAACTTGATAGTGTGGTGCCTTCGGTGGCTGGACCAAAACGTCCGCAAGATAGAATCGCGTTACCGCAATTAGCATCAGTCATGCGCGATAATCTTGCCGCTGAAAATGTGACGGTGGCTGATGATGATGCGTTACGCAATCAATTATGTGATGGTTCAGTGGTGATTGCCGCCATTACCAGCTGCACCAATACCTCCAACCCATCAGTGTTAATTGCCGCTGGTTTGGTTGCCCGCAATGCGGTGAAAAAAGGCTTAAAACCGAAATCATGGGTGAAAACATCACTGGCACCGGGCTCGCAAGTGGTAACTGATTATCTTGAAAAAGCGGGTTTGATGAGCGATCTCAACGCGCTTGGCTTTAATTTGGTCGGCTATGGTTGCACCACTTGTATTGGTAATTCTGGGCCTCTGCCTGAACAGGTTTCTAACAAAGTTGATAATGATAAGCTGCATGTTTGTTCGGTGCTATCGGGCAATCGCAATTTTGAAGGGCGTATCTCTGGGCAGGTTCGCAGTAATTTTCTTGCCTCGCCACCTTTGGTGGTTGCCTATGCGTTATTGGGCACTGTGTTGCTTGATATTGATTCTGTTTCTTTGGGCGATGATAGTGATGGCAATCCCGTTTATCTGAAAGATATTTGGCCTGATAATCACGAAATTAACGCGATTATCAATGAAACAGTCAATGCTGATTTATTTAACAAACGCTATGCCGATGTGTTTCTTGGCACGAAGCAATGGCAAGATGTTGATGTGAAACCATCAGAATTATTTGATTGGCGCGATGATTCCACCTATGTGAGAATGCCACCTTTTGTTGAAAATTTGCAAAAAAATCCAACCACTACCAAAGATATTATCAATGCCAAACCCTTATTGATATTGGGTGATTCTATTACCACCGACCATATTTCGCCAGCGGGTGCGTTTAAGTCTGAAACGCCTGCGGGGCAGTATTTATCGGGCAATGGCGTGGATATAAAAGATTTTAATTCGTATGGTGCAAGGCGTGGCAATCATGAAGTGATGATGCGTGGCACGTTTGCCAATGTGCGGATTAAAAATAAAATGGTGCCTGATAGTGAGGGCGGTGTTAGCCATTATAATGGCGAGGTGATGAGCGTCTA
Organism: Alphaproteobacteria bacterium; assembly: GCA_022599575.1. Classification (GTDB taxonomy): domain Bacteria; phylum Pseudomonadota; class Alphaproteobacteria; order JABAAW01; family JAHZMA01; genus JAHZMA01. Next base: position 9,942 of record JAHZMA010000103.1, read on the forward strand.
TGACGCCGCGCTGAAACATGCTGATGATGGCACTGATTTGATTGTGCTGGCGGGCAAGGAATATGGCACGGGGTCATCACGCGATTGGGCGGCAAAAGGTACGCGTTTATTAGGTGTACGTGCTGTGATTACCGAAAGTTTTGAGCGCATTCATCGCTCTAATCTGATTGGTATGGGCGTATTACCCTTGCAATTTACGGGTGGCGATAATGCTGATAGTCTGAATTTTGATGGTACTGAAAGCTTTACCATCAAAAATATCGCGGATTTACAGCCATCGCAAACAGTGATGATGACGGCAACCCGCGCCAATGGCGAGACATTTGATGTTAGTCTGTTATGCCGTATCGACACCGCTGACGAGATGAATTACTTCAATCATGGCGGTATTTTATCGTATGTGTTGCGGCATCTGGCGGCTTAAGTTTAAGAAAAACATTCCGCTTCTTTGCCGTCGTTCCGTGCCAGTCCCACTATAGTACCATCGGCAAGGCGAATGCGCCACAGGTACAAGCATGAGCCTTGCTAACTATTGAGTAAAGCAAGAGGGAATCCACAAAGGGTGAGGCTTGCCTCGCCACCAAAATTCGGACTTTGTATTGAATATCTAGCGACACGCTCCTCTTTTCTTATTGAGTATGGCGCGATTTTCTCGGCTTCAGTGTTGAAATACAGCGGGGGGTTTGGGGGATCATTTTTGGCATTGGGCTTTTGCCTCAATGCCTACAAAATGTCGCACCCCCCATATAAAAAATGTTTCGCAACAGGCACGCTTTTAGTATTTTTGAGAGCGGGGGTATGGGGGCTATCGCAAGATGGCGGGCTTGCCCTCGCCAATCGAGAAGCGATACCGCGCCCCCCTTAAATAATAATGTTTTTAAAATTTACGGGTATTAATGTTAACCGTGTTTAAACTCTACGGATATTTATACGAGGCACGTATCCCTCGCGAAAGTGAGACTCCATGAAAATTTATTATGTTAATAAAAATTATTAACATTTATCCTGCAAGATAGAAAATATATACTGCTTATATTCTTTTTAATAAGGGAGAATAATAATGAAAGAAAAAGAAGAAAAAAAGGGAAAAATTGTTTATATTTTAACGAATGAAAGCATGTCAGAGAATACCCTCAAAATTGGTATCACTCACAATCTTAAAGAGCGTATGGGTAAATTATTCTCAACAAGTGTTCCACTTCCTTTTGAATGTTATTATGCCTTAGAGTTCGAAAGTGAAGAAACAGCACGTAATATTGAAAAACAGCTTCATAAGGCATTTACTGATAAGAGAATTAACAAAAATAGAGAGTTTTTCGATTGTCCGCCTGAACAGGCAAAAGCAGCACTAAGCATTGCGAGCGGAAGAGATGTAACCCCTACAGAACCAGTTGTAGAAAAGCAAGAAGATACACAGGCACTAGATAGTATAAAACGAAAAAAAGCAAATATAGACTATTTTGGAGCTTTAGGGATTAATGCTGGACAAATCCTCACATTCTCAGGATATGAAACTTTGACGTGTGAAGTCCAAGAGAATGGTAAAGTTATTTTTGAAGACGAGCTAACCAGCTTATCTGGTTCAGCATTACGCATATTACAAAATAAGGGTTACGCATTAACACGAGCGCAAGGTGCGAACTATTGGTGTTATAAAGGGGAAACTCTATTAAATTTATATCAGCAGTCAAAAGATTCGTAAATCACCAATAAAGCATTGCTATTTTTAGCAAAAAAATAGTAAAATAAAAAAACAGGTGATGATATGAATGCAAAACGACAAAAAATTAAATCAGGAAATCATGCGTCTGATAGTGTGAAACAAAAGCGATATTCGTTGTCGGCTAAAAATGTAGTTATTAAAGGTTTAGACGGTAAATTAGATATAAAATCATCACCC